>JAADHQ010000045.1 GCA_013151795.1 Gammaproteobacteria bacterium
ATACGACAAAATTTTGACATATAGCCCGAGTAGTGCTTTACTTATGCCATAGTAGATGGCGGTAATCGCTAATAAAGACAATGGCTTAATCATAAAAGGCCAATACAATAATACGGAAAGCTATATGCAAAACAATAAAATCCTGGTTGTTGCTCTGGAGCCTGAAAAGGCAGAACAGCTCAAGGAAGTGCTCTCTTTCATTGACTACGATGCGGAGTTGATTGATGGTGAATTTGATATTAGCAAGGTTGAACAGCAGTCCTATCATTCGGTGATATTTGGTAGTCTGTCAAATGCTAAAGAAAGGGCAGAAATTACAAGTAAAATCAATAAAATAGATGAAAATATACCGGCTTTTCTGGTATCAGGGCAAGGCTCCGATACCCAGGATGAACAGGGTGTTATCGGCTTTATTAAATACCCGTTTAAACATTCAAATTTGAATGTGTTTCTGCATAATGCCCAGGTATACAGAGAGAGCCGAGAGCAAGTAGGTACATCGCGCAGGGTAGAATTATTCCGTAGTCTGGTAGGCAGCAGCCGAAAAATAAAAGCTATTAGACAACTCGTTGAGCAGGTAGCAGAGTCAGATGCAACCGTGCTTATTCTAGGGGAGTCCGGGACGGGTAAGGAAGTAATAGCACGTAATGTTCATTACTATTCCAAGCGCCGTAATAAGCCCTTTGTGCCCATTAATTGCGGGGCAATACCGGCAGAGCTATTGGAAAGTGAATTATTTGGCCATGAAAAAGGCGCATTTACCGGTGCTATCAGTGCTCGTCAGGGCCGCTTTGAAATGGCTGAAGGTGGTACCCTTTTTCTCGACGAAATTGGTGACATGCCCTTGCAGATGCAGGTTAAATTATTGCGTGTATTACAGGAACGCGTGATAGAAAGAGTCGGCAGTAACAAGAGTATTAATATTGACGTCAGGGTTATTGCCGCCACTCACCGGAATCTTGATGAATTGATCAATGAAAACAAATTCAGAGAAGACCTGTATTACCGGTTGAATGTTTTTCCTATCGAAATGCCACCATTGAGAGACAGGGTTGAAGATATTCCATTACTGATCAACGAACTTATTTCAAGAATCGAGCATGAAAAACGTGGCTCCGTCCGTTTTACGCCAGCTGCAGTGATGGCGCTTTGTCAGTTTAAATGGGCAGGAAATGTTCGAGAGCTTGCAAATCTGGTTGAACGTATGGCAATACTGTTTCCCTTTGGCCTGGCTGACGTTAATGACCTGCCTGAGAAATTTCGTCCTGAAAATGGTTCGGCAACGCCGGCTGTTTATGCCGACGCCATGCCAAATATTGCTGAAATGTCCAATAGCTTGCCAGCTGCAAGTGAGTCACGTTTACCTCGAGACGGGCTAGACCTGAAAGAGCACCTGAACAACATGGAAATAAACTTGATTCGCCAGGCATTAAGCGAAGCAGATGGTGTTGTGGCACACGCGGCTAAATTACTCAATATGCGTAGAACGACACTAGTCGAGAAGTTACGTAAATATGGCTTAAACCGCAGTGTAGAAGCGACATAAATTTGACCTTTTAAAATTCTCCCTTTTTATCTCATTGTAATCCATAGAAAAAATATTTTGGTATAGATCTTGCTCTCTTGCTTGTAACGGTTAAAACCAGGCAAGGAGCGGCAATGTCGCAACACACTACAAATCAAGCAGAATACCTGGAGCAGGCATTTGACACCTTCAACAAGATGTCGGTGCAGCTGGAGTCATCCTATCGTGACCTCGAAGATCAGGTTGGTGTGCTTACGCATGAATTAGCCGCAGCCCGTGGCGAACGTCTTACTCAACTCGCAGAAAAAGAACGTCTTGCTGATCGTCTGGAACGGCTACTCGAATTATTGCCAGCCGGCGTGCTTGTCATCAATGCCAAAGGTATTATCAGACAAAAAAATCCAATGGCGGAAACCTTACTTGAAGCAGATCTTGTCGGTCAGTCATGGAGTGCAATAAAAGAAAAACATTTTCGTTATGGCCTGAGCGATACCAATGATGTTCAGTTGAAAAGTGGCAAATATGTCACCTTGTCCATGCGGTCACTGGATTCTGAACCCGGACAAGTTGTTCTGATTATGGATATCAGCGACCAGCATGCATTAAAAATCAAGCTGGATCGTCAAGACAGACTGACAGGCATGGGAGAAATGGCCGCAAGCCTTGCACACCAAATACGTACACCACTTACCACCGCTTTATTGTATGCATCAAACCTGCAAAATCAGGTTGTAACGCCGATTGAACAACAGCACATGAGCGCAAAAATAATCAGTCGTTTGAAACAACTCGAACACATGGTTAACGATATGTTGCGCTTTACTCGTGGAGGAGAATTTGTTCCTGCATCCATTGATCTACAGCAATTGTTTGTTGAGTTCGCCCAGGTGATAGAGCCACAACTTGAACAGATTCGAGGTCAACTATGTCTTCCTGAACTGGATCAGGTAATTGAAGTGCAGGGTGATCAGGGCACACTGACAGGGGCACTATTGAATCTTGCGAACAATGCTATTCAGTCCATGGATGAAGGCCTGGTTATCAAGATTGAAGTGATCAAGCTGAGTGATAATAACGTTACCTTGCTGTTTAAAGATAATGGCCCGGGAATCAGTAAAGAGATCAGCAAGAAAATTTTCGCACCTTTTTTTACCACCAAAACAGATGGAACCGGGCTTGGTCTGGCCGTTGTTTATGCAACCATTCAGGCACATAAAGGTGAAATACGCTTAATTAACAAAAAAGAACAAGGCGCATGGTTTGAAATAAGCCTGCCACTGGTCCGGGTTGATAATTTGATGTCCAGTGGCAGTAATTCATTAGATTACAGCATTGATTTACATGCAAATGCAGAACGAATTTAAAAGAGGGTTATAACATATGTCATTAGGAACTGTTTTAGTGGTAGAAGATGACTTGTCATTAAGAGAGGCCTTGTGCGATACATTGCAGTTGGCAGGTTACCCTGTGTTATCTGCCAATAATGGCAAGACAGCATTGTCATTGATCGAACAGGAAGATATCAGCGTAGTGGTCAGTGATATACAGATGAAACCGATGGACGGTTTTAGTTTGCTAAAGAAATTAAAAAACAGACGTCCTGATCTTCCTGTTGTGCTAATGACAGCCTATGGCACGATTCAAAAAGCAGTACAGGCCATACGTGAAGGCGCTTCAGATTATCTGGTAAAACCGTTTGATTCCGATGCATTATTGAACCTGGTTAAACGATTTGTATTTGAAGATGTTGCCGAATATTCATCCCTGATAGCAGAAGACCCTGAAACACGTCGTCTTGCCGATTTGGCAAAACGGGTTGCTGCAAGTGATGCCACCGTAATGATTACAGGTGAAAGCGGCAGTGGCAAAGAAGTTTTTGCACGGTTTATTCATGACCAGTCAGAACGAAACGAAGGGCCTTTTATCGCAATTAATTGTGCAGCTATTCCTGAGAATATGCTTGAAGCAATGATCTTTGGTTATGAAAAAGGGGCTTTCACTGGTGCATATTCTGCAAACCCCGGAAAATTTGAACAGGCTAATGGCGGAACTTTATTGCTGGATGAAATTTCAGAGATGAGTATGGCACTTCAGGCAAAATTATTACGTGTATTACAGGAGCGCGAAGTAGAACGTTTAGGAGGCAAGAAAATAATTCCGCTTAATGTACGTGTTCTTGCCACATCAAACAGAAACCTGCGTGAAGAGGTAACAGAAAAGCGCTTCCGTGAAGATTTATTTTATCGTTTGAATGTTTTCCCTTTGCATCTGGCACCACTATGTACTCGAAAACTGGATATTATTCCAATAGCAGAAAAATTGATAACAAGTTGGGCTATTAATCGTCACCCACGCCCTGTAATTGCACAAGCAGCAAAAGATAAACTATTGGCCTATCACTGGCCAGGTAATGTGCGTGAACTGGATAACGTGATGCAACGTGCATTGATATTAATGACCGGTGACGAAATTAATGAAAATGACATCTGTTTTGAAGCATATGAAGAACCTTGTAATCCTGCACCTGCAGAGACAAGTAAAGACAGTGAAAGCAGTATTGATGAATCACTTAAGCTTGGAGAAGATCTTAAGTCACGTGAAGAGAGATTAATTGTTGATGTACTTAAGTCAGTTCAGGGTAGCCGTAAAAAAGCCGCTGAAAAACTGGGCATTAGTCCTCGAACATTACGTTATAAGATTGCACGTTTACGAGATCAGGGCATTGAGTTGCCAGCCTAGATGGTTGGTCTGGAAAATGCATGCAATATCGTAGTTATATGGAAAAAATTTAAGAGGTTGAAAATAAAATGAGTGACGTTGATATTTCACAAGTTATAAATCAGATGCGAGTAATGGCATCTCAGGCACAATCAACTTCTGTAGTAAAAACACAGTCTACTGAAGGTGTTGATTTTTCGAACATGTTAAAACAAAGTCTGGAAAAGGTGAGTTCAACACAAAAAGCAGCCGGAAAATTGACAGAATCATTTCAGGCAGGTGACCCCGGCACTGACCTTGCACAAGTGATGATTTCATTGCAGAAAGCCAGCGTATCATTTGAGGCCATGAAGCAGGTCAGAAATAAACTGGTTAATGCGTATCAGGAAATTATGCGGATGCAGGCTTGATACATAAAGGTTGTTAGTAAAATAATCAAAGAAAATGTGGAAATTATAATATGGCGATCATAAAAGCAGAAACAGCACAGGGTTTTTCCTCAATGCCGGTTTTGAAACAGTTAGGGTTAATGATAGGTCTGGCTGCGAGTGTTGCGTTGGGTGTTGCAGTTGTTATGTGGTCGCAAGAGCCAGCTTACAGTTTGTTGTATGGTAATCTGTCTGGCAATGATACCAGCCAGGTACTTGATGTTTTACAAAAGTCCAATATTCCATTTCAGGTAGATGAAAAAAGCGGAGCCGTAATGGTCGCTGCAGACAAGATTCATGATGCACGATTAAAACTGGCTTCAGAAGGATTGCCAAAAGGGAACGGAGTCGGATTTGAGCTCTTTGATAAAGAGCAGGAGCTGGGCACAAGTAAATTTATAGAACGTGCACGATACCAGCATGCAATAGAAATTGAACTGGCGCGTTCTATTGTGACCATGCGCAGTGTTAAAAATGCACGTATTCATCTTGCTATTCCCAAACGTTCTGTTTTTGTACGAAAAAGCGATAAGCCAACAGCGTCAGTCGTGCTTGAGTTATATAGTGGGCATGTGCTTTCAGATGGGCAGATAGCCTCAGTAGTACACATGGTGTCATCGAGTATACCTGGGTTGATGGCGGAAAATATTACTGTAGTTGATCAAAGTGGGCGGTTGTTATCACGTGTCATGCAAAATGATGTTATGTCGGCTACTACGGGTCAGTTTGAATATACGCGGAAACTGGAAGATAGTTACAAGCATCGCATAGAACAATTGTTGTCGCCTATAGTCGGGCCGGGTAGAGTAAGAGCACAAGTGGTTGCAGATATTAATTTTTCCACGACCGAAAAAACAAGAGAAAGTTACAACCCGGATATGCCAGCATTGCGTAGTGAGCAAGTCATAACAGAATCAAATGGAGGTGCAGCAGGAACAGGCGGTGTACCTGGTGCGTTATCTAATCAGCCACCTACAGGTGGAACAACCAATAATACTGCGCAGACGACTGCATCGGCAGTAACGGGTGGCAGTAGTAATAGCAGAACAACACGTAACTATGAGTTAGATAAAACGATCAGTCATTCAAAATCATCAGCCGGTGGGATACGTAAATTATCGGTTGCGGTACTTGTGGATGACCTGCGTAAAGAAGATGCAGGAGGTAATGTAATACGTACACCACTGAATGAAGCAGCAATCGCAAGATTACTAAGTCTGGTAAAAGATGCCGTTGGTTATGACAGTAGCCGTGGCGATACGGTTAATGTTATTAATGCTTCCTTTTATGAACCACCTAAACAGGAAGTATTGCCCGAAGTAGGTATATTTGAAAAACCATGGATGCAGAATATTATAAAACAGTCATTGGGTGGTTTGGTTGTTCTTATACTAATCTTTGGAGTGTTGAGGCCTGTTATGAAAAGTCTTACAGCAAAAGGGGCTAATGAGCAGCAAACCTTTAATCCTGCTACTGGCGATGTAGGTGATGACCAGTTACAGTTAACAGGTGGGCAGCCCGCTCAGTTAGGTGCCCCGGATACAGCCGAAAATCAACTGGCTGCGGCAAAAGCAGTAGTGACACAAGATCCTGCGCGAGTAGCGCAGGTAGTTAAAACATGGGTAGCAAACGATGGCGGATAAGTCAGGTGGCGTAGAACAAGCGGCTATTTTGCTGATGAGCCTTGGTGAAGCCGAGGCTGCCGAGGTTCTGAAATTAATGGGGCCAAAAGAAGTGCAGAAAATAGGCACTGTTATGGCGACGTTATCAAATATCAGTAAACAAAAAGTCGATGATGTAATAAGTGACTTTATGTCTGAAGTAGACGAGCAGACTGCACTGGGTATTGGCAGTGAAGATTATATTCGTAATATGCTGGTGTCTGCTTTAGGTGAAGAAAAAGCGGGTGGTATGCTTGATCGGGTTTTACTCGGCCAGAGTTCAAAAGGACTGGAAGCATTGAAGTGGATGGACCCGAAAGCAGTCGCTGAAATTATTCGACTGGAGCACCCGCAAATTATTGCTATTGTACTGGCTTACCTGGACTCTGATCAGGCTTCAGAAATTCTCAGTGTATTGCCTGAAAAAATACAGCCAGATATTCTAATGCGTATCGCACAACTTGATGGTATTCAGCCGCAGGCGTTGAAAGAACTTGATGCTATTATGGAAAAACAATTTACAGGTACCGGTAATCTTAAATCATCTTCCGTTGGTGGTTTAAAAGCTGCAGCTAACATACTTAATTTTATGGATACCAGTGCTGAAACAGCCATTATGGATGATGTACGAGAAACGGATGCTGATTTAGGTGATCAGATTCAGGATCTGATGTTTGTGTTTGATAATCTGGCCGATGTTGATAGCCAGGGTATTCAGGCATTGTTACGTGAAGTGTCATCTGATTCGCTCGTATTTGCGTTAAAAGGGGCTGATGAATCAGTTAAGGAAAAAATATTCACCAATATGTCCAAACGTGCTGCAGAAATGTTGCGTGATGATCTGGAGTCACGAGGCCCGGTTAAATTGAGTGAAGTTGAAGAGGCTCAAAAAGAAATTCTTGTCGTCGCCAGACGATTGGCTGAAAGTGGGGATATTGTCTTAGGCGGTAAGGGTGCTGAGCAGTATGTCTAAGTCAAAAATTATTTCCAATGATGCTGCAGAAAAATGTCAGTCATGGATTGCGCCATCAGTTGGTGATAATACGAATGATTCAAATCGTAGCTTGTTAACAGCAAGCCAGCTTGAGGCGGTACAAAAACAAGCCCATGATGAAGCATATGCTGTAGGGCTTGCGGAAGGAATAGCTGCCGGGCAGCAACAAATACAGCAGGAAGTTAATAATTTAAAAGGTGTAATGGCATCCTTATCCGTACCTTTCAATGATCTTGACAAGCAGGTTGATAAAGAAATAGTTATTCTGGTTCAATCCCTGGTTCGCCAAATGCTTCGTCGTGAAGCGAAACAGGATCCAGGTCAGATTATGGCCGTTGTTCGTGATGCTATAAAATCTTTACCCGTGGCATCCAGATCTCTGCAATTACGACTTCACCCTGACGATGCTTCACTTGTGCGAGAGGTTTATAAAACCAACGATCAGGATACAGCATGGGATGTTGTCGAAGACCCGTTAATCAGTAGAGGGGGCTGCAAGATTATTACTCCTGTAACGGAAGTAGATGCCACATTGGAAACACGGTTGAGTCAGTTGTTTGCACAAGTATTTGGCGAAAGACAACAGGATGTAGATAGCTGATGGACTTATATTCATGAGCAATTTACAGGCACAGCATACCCGAAGCTGGATTAATAAAATTCAGTCCTATAATAACAAGATTAAGGATAAGCCATTACATGTCGTACAGGGTAAATTAACCCGCATGATAGGTCTTGCACTTGAAGCGGTTGGTTGCCATGCACCTATCGGTGCGCGCTGCCATATTAGCGGCCCGGATAATAGCAATATTGAAGCTGAGGTAGTCGGGTTTTCAGGAGAAAAACTTTTTTTAATGCCCACAGGTACAATTCAGGGTTTGACGCCGAATGCAAAAGTAATACCCATCGATACGGTTGCCTTTGCACCGGTTGGAGAGCAACTGCTCGGTAGAGTAATTGATGGATCAGGTAAGCCGCTTGATGGTTTTGGCCCATTAAATACAGAATCATCTGCACCTTTAACGGGCAGGCTAATCAACCCGTTACAACGTATGCCAATCGAAGAACCTCTGGATGTAGGTGTGCGGGCCATTAATTCATTACTCACTGTTGGTCGTGGCCAACGCATGGGCTTGTTTGCAGGTAGTGGTGTTGGCAAGAGTGTCTTGTTGGGTATGATGACACGTTATACAACAGCCGATGTTATTGTCGTTGGCATGATCGGTGAACGTGGACGTGAAGTAAAAGAATTTGTTGAAAAAATATTAGGTAAAGAGGGTATGGCAAGGTCAGTTGTTGTAGCCACGCCTGCAGATTATCCACCCTTGTTGCGATTACATGGCGCAATGATGGCAACCAGTATTGCAGAATATTTTAGAGATCAGGGTAAGCAGGTATTGCTATTAATGGATTCGCTTACTCGATACGGACAAGCACAACGTGAAATTGCCCTTGCCATTGGTGAGCCTCCCGCAACCAAAGGTTACCCGCCTTCAGTGTTTGCAAAGATACCGCAATTGGTAGAACGTGCGGGTAACGGTGACAAAGGCGGCGGTTCAATTACAGCTTTTTACACTGTCCTGGTTGAAGGTGACGACCACAATGATCCAATAGCAGATGCAGCACGAGCCATTCTGGACGGGCACATTGTACTGTCACGGGACCTGGCCGATGCCGGTCATTATCCTGCAATAAATATTGAGGCGTCTATCAGTCGTGCCATGCCTGATATTACTGATCCTGATCATCAATTGGTTGCGCGAAAATTTAAAAAGATTTATTCCGTCTATCAGCAAAATATGGACTTGATTAATGTAGGTGCTTATCAGCAAGG
>JAADHQ010000111.1 GCA_013151795.1 Gammaproteobacteria bacterium
AACAGGGAGATATTACTTCTCTGAATCGCATAGGTATGCATTATCTGGACGGTAAGGAGGTGAAAAGGAACCTTTATAAGGCCATGCCTTATTTTAAAAAATCAGCTGACCTGGGTGATAAAGTAGGGGCTAATAATTTTAAATATGTCTCTCAGCAAATCAGGTTGCGTAAACAGTGGAAGGAAGGTGATCAAAATGAGTTATCTGTTTCGATATCTCTAAATCCAAAAGCCCCTAGATTAATAATCTTTCAGTCGTTGGGATGCATTCATTGTGCGAGATTTGTAAAAAAACACCTTTATTGGCTAAAAGAAGCAGTTGCGGCAGAGAAACTATCGTTAAGGATTGTCGATATTCATTGGGGTTTCAGTGGTTATTTAGGTAAGATGTCACGTTATTTAAGTTGCATCTCTGAGGAGAAAAGTAACCGGGAATACCTTTCTGCACTTTTTAGTTTTTCGAACTACATTGTCACAAAAACGGATGGAAAGACCCCCGACACCGAAAAATTATCGGATAAAATAACGAGAAGAGTATTAGATGGAGCCTTTAAAAGAATCCGTAAAAAGTATCAGAGTGTTTCAGAGTCTTGCTTAAATAAAGATGGAAGTGAGAAGACTAAAAAATTGAATGAGGCAGTTAAGAAATTAAAAATTAAAAAAGTTCCTGCGTATCATTTCGCGGGTCAGCTTTATAGTCGGGATCAATTTCCGATACTAAAGAAACGTATTATGGAAGCGATGCGATAGGCGTTTCGTTTTTATCAAGCAGACAGAGTCAGGTGTGATGATGTTATTTAATCCGGTTGGATATTGTTATGTATCAGGGTGAAAAGTTTAACAGTATTACTCATCTCGTTGGAGCTGTGCTGGCGCTCGCTGGTCTGGTGATACTGGTTGTATTTGCTTCACTTCAGGGAGACCCGTGGAAGATCATCAGTTTTAGTATCTACGGTACATCTTTATTCCTGTTATATAGTTTGTCAACGCTCTATCACTCATTACGTGGGCGTGCGAAAAACATTTTCATGACGCTTGACCATGTTGCTATTTACCTGCTAATTGCTGGTAGCTATACACCATTTACGTTGGTAACCCTGCGAGGTGGTTGGGGGTGGTCTCTGTTTGGTGCTATATGGGGGCTGGCTATTATCGGCATTATTATAGATAGTCGGCATAAGCAGGGGCGGCGTGGCATACAAATGCTTATCTATTTATTGATGGGCTGGCTTATCGTGATTGCTATTTATCCGATGGTTAATGCCTTACCAACGGGTGCGCTGGTGTTGTTGGTGCTGGGCGGTGTGTTTTATACCAGTGGTATTATTTTTTATGTGCTTGATAATAAGGTGAAACATGCGCATGGTATCTGGCACTTGTTTGTGTTGGCAGGTAGTATTTCTCATTTTCTGACGATGTTGTTATATGTTTTGTAATCAATGCCCGAATATTCTGCTTAATAATTCGCTAAGATTACGGGCTAAAGTTTAATTCCCTTACTGATTCACTCTCTTTGTTTGCCTGTTCCCGGGTTAAACTATTAGTTGTTTATTTTATTATGTGAGAATAGTTTGATAAAAATTCCGTTTAACAATCAATATGCCTGTCTTGGTGGCAAGTTCTATTCTGAGGTTTTACCTATCCCGGTATCACAACCATCGTTAATAAAATTTAATGATGAGTTGGCACATAGTGTGGGTTTGTCTGTTGATGATTTTGACAGGGATGATATTAGTGCCGTGTTTTCAGGTAATGTGATACCTGATGGTGCTCAACCTTTGGCAATGGCTTATTCAGGGCATCAGTTCGGCAATTTCAGTCCGCAGTTGGGTGATGGTCGTGCAATTTTACTGGGGGATATTAAAGATGAAGATGGCACCAGCGTGAGTGTGCAATTAAAAGGTTGTGGGCGTACTCATTTTTCTCGTAACGGTGATGGTCGTGCGGCACTGGGGCCGGTGTTACGTGAATACCTGGTTAGTGAGGCGATGGCAAAATTAAATACGCCGACTACCCGCGCACTGGCTGCGGTTGCTACAGGTGAAGGTGTTAACCGGGAGTGCCTGGTGCCAGGTGGAATAATTACCCGTACTGCATCGAGCTTTGTGCGAATTGGTACGTTTCAGTACTTTGCAGCACAAGGTGATACGGCGTCTGTGAAACAACTCGCTGATTTTGTGATAGAACAAAACTATCCGGATGTGACTGAGTCTGGCCAGCCTTATGCGGATTTATTAGTGGCTGTAATTAAAGGTCAGGCCAGCCTGATAGCAAAATGGATGCAGCTGGGTTTTATTCATGGGGTGATGAATACAGATAATATGTCAATTGCGGGAGAAACGATTGATTATGGGCCGTGTGCATTTATTGATGCCTATGCACATAACCAGGTGTTTAGTTCTATCGATCGTGGTGGGCGTTATGCCTATAATAATCAGCCGAATATTGGTTTGTGGAATTTAACACGACTGGCTGAATCACTGTTGCCGTTGCTTGCTGATACAACAGATAAGGCTGTGGATATTGCGCAGGGTATATTGGAATCATTTACTGAGGAGTATGAGCGTTTCTGGTTGTCAGGGATGCGTTTAAAGTGCGGGTTACAGGCTATAGAAAATAGTGATCGAGATGATAAAGTACTCATAGAATCACTTTTGGATATTATGCATAGCAATAGCGCTGATTTTACATTAACGTTTCGTTCTTTATCACAATTGAAAGTAGAGCCAGGTCAAGGTGATGATGGTATTCGGGATTTATTTCAGAACCCGTTGCAGTTTGATGAGTGGGGAGAGAAATGGCGTGAACGAGTAATACAGCAAGATCTGGACGATGTAGAACGGCAAAAAATCATGCAGGCTGTTAACCCGATTTACATTCCGCGTAATCATCAAATTGAAGCGGCCATTCGAGCAGCAGAAGATAATGCAGATTATTCTGTGTTTCATGATTTACATGAGGTGTTACAGAGCCCGTTTGTGCGGCAAGTTAATAAGGCAAGTTACCAGTTACCACCAGAACCTGAAGAAATTATCCACCAAACATTTTGTGGCACGTGAATGATTAAAAAATCAGTTATGGGTGTAATCTGTTTTGTTCAGAATTAATCAGAGGTTATCTGGATATTACTTTTTCAGGCAGGGCAAATAGTTCGGCAACAGGTCTTGGTTCTTCTATGCCGTAACCCTGCGCATAGTCAACGCCAATATCCATAAGTGTTTGCAGTACTTGTTTATTTTCAACAAATTCAGCCACAGTTTGCATACCAAAAACATGGCCAATATGATTGACTGCCATGACCAGTTCTTTATCGATGTTGCTGGAATTAATGCCTTTTACATAGCTTCCGTCAATTTTTAAATAATCAACTGACAGGTTTTTTAGATAGGAAAAGGAGCACATGCCACTTCCAAAGTCATCAAGTGCAAATTTACAACCAAGGTTTCTCATTGCATCAATGAAGTTTCTGGCATTTTCAAGGTTGGAGATAGCAACGGACTCGGTTATCTCGAAGCAGATAACGTGGGCTGGCACATGGTATCGAGTTAATAGTTGTTGCACGGTAGATAACAGATCCTGGTTGGCGATGCTTTCGCCTGAAAGATTGATGTTGAATAAATAATTTCTGTCGGAGGGCCATTCATGATTGTTTCCTAAAATCTGACTGGAGATAGTGGCCAGTACATGTTTGATTACCCAGCGGTCTATTTGTGGCATTAACATGTATCTTTCAGCCGCAGGTAGAAATGCCATGGGAGGGATGATTTTATTATCATCGCCAATCATTCTTATTAATATTTCCACATGCATATCTTTTGTATCAGGATCTGCAAGCGATATGATAGGTTGAAAATATAAGCAAAAGCGATCGTTTGTGAACGCATTTTTAATTTTATCCAGCCATTGTGTTTCACCCCGTCTTCTTTCGAGGTCAAGCCCTTCCGGTTTGTATATATGGATGCAATTACGTCCATTTTCCTTGGCTGTGTAACAGGCGATATCGGCAGATGCGAGAATGTCATCTTTTCGTTCACTATTTTCGTCTATGACAACAATTCCGACGCTTACACCGATTTCAAAATATTTGCCATCCCAGTGAAAATGAAAATCATCAATGGATTGTCTTAATTTTTCAGCTAGAGAGTGGGCTTTTTCGACGGAGCAGTTTGACAGTAATAAGCCGAATTCATCTCCTCCCAGTCTTGCCAGTGTGTCTGTACTGCGTATATGTGCCTGAAACATGTCTGCTATTTGCTTAAGCATTTCGTCACCTGCTACATGTCCACAGGTATCGTTTACAATCTTGAATCGATCAAGATCGAGGTAGCATAATGCATGTTGCTGTTTATTGTTTTTTGCATTTTCAATTAACTGTCTTAGTTGTTGGTCAAATGCGCTGCGGTTATATAAACCGGTTAGCCAATCGTGACTGGCCTGGTAGGAAAGTTGCCGTTCAAGTTCACGAGATGTACCAACATCCTGCAGTACTACAACAATACCGGTTACTTCTTTTGAATTATCGTATATGGGTGCGGCTGAGAGGTTGATATCAATTGCTTTGTTGTTGTTATTAGTTAATATGCCGTTGAGTCTGATTGGTTTTCCCTGTTTTGCATCACAGCCTTTTACGGACAGGTTTATTTTCTCCCCGCTGTTATAATCGGTCATTGATAACAGTTCTGATAATGGTTTTCCTTTTACCTCTGAGATGTTCCAGCCGGTAATATGTTCAGCTGCACTGTTGAGTGACTGTACGCAACATAACTGGTCAGTTGAGATAACGGCTTCTGAAATCGATTCCAGTGTGATTTCGGCGCGGTCTTTTTCGTATGTTAATGCAGTGTCTGTTTTTTGAAGATGTTGTAATGCCTCTTCCAGTGCGGCTGATTTTTTAACTTGTTGTTCCAGTGCCTGATTGATGAACTTTGAGATAAAACCAAATTCGTCATCACGTTGTTCGTTAAATCGATGTTTTGTCTTGCCATTGAGGATATTATTTGCTGTGTCAACCATTGACATGAAAGGTGATGTGAGTATTTTTTTCAGAATTAATTGTAACAACATACCAAATGAGAAAAAAATGATTATCATCATGACCAGAAAATCCCTGCGGTATTCTGTTACTACCTTTTCAATGTCAGGTAAACAGACTGAAAGTGTATTGTTAACAGAGCCGTTGGCATTTAATGCAGGTGTTTTAAATTTAGTGATGTAAGGATTGCAAGTTTTGTTATATTGGCCTATGTTGACCTGCCATTTTTTTGATTCGATACGAAAACCATCAATTTGATGGGTTTCAGGGATAGGCTGGAGAAGCGTGCGTAGTTTTTCATTATTTATGTCAGGGTTGAGAGAAAGGATCTGGCTGACTGAGAAAGCGGTAGCTTGTACGCGCGCATTGTATTTATCAAGCTGCGACTGATTAAAATCCTTGATGAGTATCAGTGAAGCAATAATACCGATCAGTACCATTCCCCAGAAAACGATACCCGATATTTTTAGTGGTAAGCTGATACTTTTAATTTTTGTTTTAGCAGGCGCTGCTTTTTTTTCATTCATCTAAAGCCTAGCCATTTCAGCATTAAAAACATTGGGCATACACCGCTGACACCAGCGCCGAATATTGCAATAGCCATAAACCATGTAAAAAACCAGAGAGCATCTGGAAATATAACGTATGACAAGAGTAACAACGAGCCAACCATCAGACGCCAGGCACGTTCTGAATCAAAGTTTATTTTTTTCTCAAAAGTAATTCCAATACATCCTTCAGCGGCGTCTTCTGTTGATTCTGTTTTTCTTATGAGGTTGATTATGACGGGAATTCGATAGTTGGTTATACCCTCAAGTAAAATTATGGTAATAATGCCCCACATGACGTATTGCAGGTCAAGATACAAGGTGAGTAGCAAAGATAAGCCAATTATGAATCGATATGCACGGTTCGACATGCGTGTTTACCATTATAGAGTGTGAAAAACGTTGTTACGGATATGTATCGGCAGGAAACAGAAACTATGTAGTGCTGAAGATAAATAAAACTAACTATCTGTTGAATGTGGGAGTTAATCATCTGCCTGTATTAAACACAATTATAATTAATTTAACAAGTAGGCCTGCATTTAATTTATTAAGTAAAATGAACGCCTTGTTAGTTGTTTGGCTTAAAAGGGAGTAACGGTTAATAATGTAATAAAACCATAACTAATTGAAAATGCTATAAAAATTATATATTATAGGCCAGTCGGTACTGGCCTGAACAACTGGAAATAATATGAGAAAATACTTAAGTACATAGCGTTATGTGAACCGGGGAGATATTGATTTCAGTTACTGGTAGCCCGTTCATGTACACATAATTAATTTTAGTTAAGCATTGATTGAATTTCACTTGCGTTGTAGAGCGGTAACGAACAACGCCCGTCGTTACAGACAAAGGCAGCTGTTTTCTTTAATGCTGGATATTGAATGTCTTGATTAATGAGCTTGCCTTCCCGGGTATCCCACCATTCCAGGCGTTTATAAAAAACTGGTGTGCGCAACGCAGTTTTATATAATGCTTTCGTGAGTTTATTATTTTTATATCCTATTACAGTGATGTGCATCGGGTCTTGTCGTAGTTCATCATCAGCAAGTAGTATTCCACTTTCAGTTAGCCGTGATGTTGCAACAGCGGGTGTCGCGAGGTAGCGCATACCATGCACAGCCATTTTTTTGAATTGCTTTAACCCGGTGTAGTGGAACATCATGTTGCTTAGTCGGGTAACTGAAATGTTCTCGTCTAATTGAGGAACAGGCTTGATTGCTTGTCCTTTTGCTATAACCGGTATAAATCCGGCATCGTTATATTTAAAATGTTTGTTGATGAATTGCGTTGTTTTAATAGCTTGAGTTAGCCAGTTTTTATTACCTGTTGCACGGTAAAGTTGTAATAGTGCTTTTGACATTGCAAGGTTGTCACCGAGGTACGGCCCTGCCGTGTCATTTCTTCCGTGGCTGTAACCACCCTCTTTTATTGTACGATTCCAGGTTACCCATTTCGCTGCGGTTATAGCTTTGTCCAGATAGGATTGCTCACCAGTTACTTCATATAGATAGGCCAGTGCTTCGATCATCATGCCATTTTCGCGTGCATAGATGTGACGGTCGATAGCGGGTATACCGATTTTTCGGCGTTGCTGGTCATCCAGCTTGAAGTATTCATTACTGTGTTGACCTTTTACAACATCTGCGTCCTGAGAAGTATAAAATGCGCCTTCAGGTGACGTAAGAAATTTATCAATGTAACGTACAATATTGTCGGTCGCATTTTTGTAACGAGGGAGTTTCCATAGTGACCACGCATGAGTGTAAGCACGCAAATAGGCAGCTTGTACGGGTATGATTTTTTCATAGTGCTGGTGTTCCCAGTCCCCGTGCGTTGAATATTGATAAACGCCACCCCAGACAGGGTCGAACAGGTTTAATGCCTGGTCAAGGGTGAGTTTAGCCCATTGTTTTTGTTTTTTATCGCCTGCCCGTGCAAGTTTGATAGCGTATTCAAGAGAGTCACGTTCAATGTATTTTTGTGTAGTAAGCAGACCTCCTGCCTGAGTGTCAATGATGTTGGTATGGTTTAGTTCAAGTTGTTGTAATAGTGATAAACCGAGTGTGCTCTCTTCTGCAAAACGCTCAGGCAGGTCTAGTTTTGCAGCCTGCTCGGGAGAAGGGTCGTCGACTATAGCTTGCAACAGTCGAGTCATATTTTCAGGCGCAATGTAACCTGCACGTTTGACGATTTCGGTGCCGTCAGGGGAAAATATAATAGTGGCAGGCCAGCCATATTGGCGGTATCGGTTTGCCAGGTCGGGGCGTGCATCCTGATCGACACGTACGCTTATGTAGTGCTCTTTCAGCAATTTTTGAACGGCAGCATCACTGTATGTTTTCTCATCCATTACATGGCACCAGTGGCACCATACAGCTTCAAGATCAAGTATCACGTAACGGTTTTGCGCTTTGGCTTGCTCGAATAAATCAGCAGACCAGTTTGTCCAGTTTATCCCGTTGTTACTGGAATTGGCCTGAGCTGCAGAAAGCGCAAACAGGCAAAGAATAACGGTGATGTATTGTTTAAGCATAGTTATGTTCCGATTATATGTTATGTCTTTATATACTCGGATACTGCTGGTTTGGATGCATTATTATAGAAAATATTGATTATCCCGTTCCACGTTTTCTGTCTTTTCTGTAAATAAGGGAAGATCATATCGAGTACCTGTTTATGTCTGTAAATATATTACAGAAGGCAGAAAACCAACTATTTCGAGAGGTATTATGCGTGTTTTTTCGGTGAATAATGACGATATTTTTAAAAATACCTTGACCTGTGTCGGGCACACATGAGCTATATATGTAGTATGTTCCAGAGAGTTATCAGTTATGGATAACATTGGACAGGAACAAAGGAGGTGTATTATGGACAAGCAACGTTGGCAAGACTGGACAGTTGTTACATTGGGTATCTACCTGGTGCTGGCACCGCTCATTGGTATTGGCACGATAGGTGGCGTGGCTGCAATTAACTCATACGTAGTTGGTACATTGATAGCATTAATTGCGTTTTCAGCAGTTGCCCAAATGGAGGTGTGGAAAGAATATATTAATATAATTCTTGGATTCTGGTTGGTAGCCGCACCGTTTGTATTAAATTTTACGGATCTGGTAGCGCCTGTATGGAACCAGGTTATCGTAGGTATTCTGGTTGCTGGAGTCGCTCTGGATGCCATATTAGAAAAACCACCTACATCTACCGGGCATAATGATCATGTAGGTCATGGTCATGCCTAGTGATGTTTTGTTGTCTGTGAGGAGGCAGTAAACGGCCCGGATCTGAATGGCAAGCAGGTGACGAGTTTATCAGTAGATAAATATTCGGACTGTCGCACGGAAGGGTCCAGGCTGTTTCAATACAAGGAGAAACAAGATGGAATGGTTGGTTGAAAACTGGATATGGGTAATATTGGGTGTCGCGTTTATCCTTATGCATGTGTTTGGTCATGGTGGCCATAAATCACATCGTGACTCGGTTAAAGATCAGGGTAGTCGCCATTGAAACTGGCGGCCATGATCAGGCGTGTTACCAATACGGGAATGGATAAACTGGCTGATTATATAAAAAGCAATATACTTAAAGGTAAGGTAACCACTTACTAGATTGGCATGAATCATAAAGCTTGTGTCAGTGTATGTGTTGAACGGGAGTATGTAATGAAAAAAATTACCATTGTGGGGCCCGGTCGGGTCGGTGAGTCTACTGCTCAAATTATTGCTAAATCAGAATTTTGTCGTGAGTTGGTTTTGCTTGGGATAGAGGATGGTTTAACCCGGGGTATTGCGCTGGATATTCAGGAAACTGCTCCTTTGTTCAGGTTTGATACAAGTGTAACGGGTGGTGATGATCCTGCTGCGATGACGGATTCTGATCTGGTTATATTTACTGCAGGCTTGCCTCGTAAGCCAGGCATGTCCAGAGATGAGCTTGCAGAGGTTAATCTGGCGATATTGCGTACAGTGATAGACGATGTTTTAAAATACGCGCCAAACGCTATATTACTGCTTGTTACCAACCCTGTGGATATTCTGACATATTATGCCTGGCGTTGGACAGGCTGGCCGAGGAAGCGGATTTTAGGTTTGTCAGGTGTATTGGATGGTGGACGAATGGCAAGTTTTATTGCAAAGGAAACGGGTTTTTCGGTAAAGGATATCAATACGCTGGTGATCGGTGGGCATGGTGATGCGATGTTACCTTTGACACGCTATGCATGTATTAACGGCATTCCTATTGATCAGTTTCTTGATGAGGATGCCATTAAAAAACTGGTAGAGCATACGAGAAAGGGCGGGGCTGAAATACTTGCCTTGAAAGAAACCAGTAGTGCTTATGATTCACCTGCCGCATGTATCGCTGCTATGGTAGATGCTATTGCACTTAATCGACAACGTATTTTACCTTGTGTTGCTATTCTTGATGGGGAGTATGGAGAAAGTAATATTGCGATGGGGGTGCCTGTTTTATTGGCTCGTGATGGTGTGGAACGTGTAATTGAGTTGCCACTAACCCAGGATGAGAAGCAAGCACTGGCTGCTTCAGCGGCGGCTGTTCGTAAAAATATTAAATGAATTACAAGCAGGTGATGATCTATTCGCAGTTGCTTTTTCGTTAATCATCAGAAGTTTCTATCGATTCATCCAAACCAATGTGGTCAATTCGGGGATAGGGTCGTCCTTTGAATGTTTGCGGGTGTCCGCAAATAACGCATTGGTGTTTAATTTCACCAGTATCAGGGTCCATGTCTGCGACTTTTTCCATTGTTCCATATCCGCATTTATCACAAATATAATTTACTTCAATGGTTTGTACAGGGCGTTTTACTTCTGGCATTTGACTTGCCTCCTGTCGTTACAATGACTTTATCATGATATTCATATGGTCTTTAAGGTATTTATAAAATACATGTATATTTACATAATAGTATCGACCTTCACGATTGTAAAATATTTTAGTATATTTAAAGAGGAAGTGGATTTCTCCACTTCCTTTAGTCGTTATTTCTTTTTAAAGGGTATTAATGGCTTAATTGTAAGCTCGTCAGTAGTTGCCTTTATAAAGTCATATGAGGCATAGATATTTTGTGCGTCGTCGGTACCGAGATAAGCGAGATAGGTATCTGCATTTTTCTGGTTACGACCCGCAATAAGTTTGCCAATAGCATATCCGACCTTGGATTCCTTATTGAAAGGAGGAGGGATGGTCACCCTGTCAACACCTCGGCCAGAGGCTATGGCATAAGATACTTCCGTTGCCCATACAATTCCGACATCAGCTTGACCGTTTTCCAGTCGGTAAGGTGTCTCGCGATGATGGCGGGAGGTAAACCATGTTTTACCCGGAATAGCCCAACAGCTCTTGCATTTTTTACCTGCTGTGACCTTCTGGTATAAGCCAAGGTCTTTAAGCATTTCTGAACCATAAAACTTGAAAATACCTTCGGTCAAGGGGTTAGGATGAGACTGTACAAGGTCATCCCGTGCAAGATCTCTTACGCCTTTAATATTTTTCGGGTTGCCCTTTACTACCATAAGCTCAAGTTTATTATGGGCATAAATAATGTACTCATTCATGATTTTTTTTGACTTAAGCTTTCTGAGGTGGTTGATGTTGACGCTTGCGAAAACATCAGGTGTTTTAGAGATTTTTTGCCCGTTAATTTTCCCCTGTTTCAGAATTTGTTTCTTGAAAATTTGTCCAGGGGGGATGGTTTCAACGAATATTTTTTTGATAGAAGGGTTTTTTTTCTGAAAATCCGTAATTAATTTTTCGATTACCATAAACTGGTTACCGGCAAGGTATACTACCAGGTCAGCGTTATAGGAATCGCCAATTTTTCCGTACTCAATTTTTCCTCCTGTATAAAAAGTACGATAATCTTTATCGAGGCCTGCATCCTTTTCAGCCATTAAAGGGCTGGATATCAAACCAAGTAACAGGGCAGCACTGATTGCAGTTGTCTTAAGTTTAATGCTCATTATTAACCTCCAGGTTATTTATTATTAAGTGTGGGCGTAGTGAAGCGCATATTTTCAAGCCCATATTTAGCAATTTTTAAACTTAGCTGGCATTGAGCGAAAGGGTAACCTCCTTGATATGATGATATTTTTTATTCGCACCTGTCAGAATGTTCAGTTACGATATTCCAATCCATCTCCCATTGATTCCTGTGGGATTTTTTCTGGAATGTCATGTTACCAAGTGTAGAACCTGTGTGTATGACACAGGTCAAGGGTGGTTCATTAATAGATACTAAATCGAATAAGCAAATATATGAAACATATGAGTCATAAAAATAAACCACATTATTTTCAGTGCTATATTCAAGTAGTCTCAATAATATCACAAGATGTTCATGGTAGATTAGTAATGAAAATTTAGTATGAAATGGTTGTGAACACATTACGCGACAAAAAAATATTGCAGGCTAAAAGCAGTAACAGCGCTTCAGCGCTAATAAAGGAAATAAGAATAGATCTGAAAAAATATCCCTATTTAAACTGGAGTTGGAGTATAGAAAATCGTTTGCATACCACGAATGAAAAACTGAAGTCTGGTGATGATTATGCAGCGAGAGTTTATGTTGTGGTTGATGGCGTTGTTGTTCTGGAAAACAAAGGCCATGAGTTATGTGTGGTCGAATCATGCCAGAAAAGGGGAGTTCTGGGACAATGCTTTTGCGGGGAAAAATATGATTATGCTGAGTGTCAGAAACAAGCAGGATGAAACAGATAAATGGTTTTCTGAAAAGTACAATGTATATAAGGATTTGCGTAAGTATTTTGGCGAGGATATTCAATACATTGACGCTGTTGCAGTGATGACTGATTCTGATAATAGTCATGGAAATGCAACAGCTTATTATGGCGATATATATTTTTCATCGCATTAAGTTGCTCTAGCTACCCGGTTAGTCACATCTGTGTTTACGCAACTTATGTATGCCATTATGTTTGGCATGTTTATTATAGGCCATTAGATATAAGAATCTATTTTACCCGTTGGTAGTCGCCAGATTACTGATGCCTGAAACAGTCATTTCCAATGCATACCTTATTGATGTTTCTGTGTAAGAAGGCTGATTTCATTTGTTTTGTAACACATTGTAACAAAACACCGGGTTGAAAAAAAACGTTACAAATCAATCATTCGATGACACACAAATGTTACATCTACCTGCTTTAATAATACTTAAGAGAACAGTTTTTTACCTCACAGGAGAACGACAATGAAAATAGATACATGGGTTACAGGATTTGGCACTGCCTTGATTGTTTTGCTGATAATAATGGTTATTGGTTCCTTCAGTTTTCATGGCAGCGGTGGATTTTTCAATATGAGTGCCCACCATGATTCCATAACATCAGGAACCGGCAGCTCTCAAACATTAACTAAATAGTAAGTATTTAATTTAAACCAAGGAGAACGATCATGAAAAGTAAAAATTTAACATTAACCATTGGCGGTGTTGTTTTAGGTGCAAGTCTGGTTTTTGGTGTAGGTGCGTATGCAAACCATAGTTATACCGGTAACAATACTACGGGTATGATGGGCGCCACGCCACAGCTTAACCAACAGACTACTGGTGGGCATATGGGTGGAACAACCCAGGTTCCCCTGAGACCAACAACTGGTCACATGGGCATGAATGCGACCAATCATCATGGTACGAATGCGGGTACAAATGCCCAGAACCATATGAATGGATTGACAGGAACAGCAAATCAGCATCATGATATCAAAACAACGAAGTGACTGTCAGACCTGAGCCAGACCCCGGATTGTTCGGGGTCCGGTTTTTTATGTTTTAACATGGCTGTTATGGTTAATCCTGAGCAATATTTAAATGTTGATTTTCAGGTGCTTTGTATCGGCCTTGATTTCTTTTTTACCCAGAATCAGTCTGATGTGATTCATCACTGTCTCGGCAGTTGCTCGATAGGCTGTTAGTTTTCCGCCATAGATACTGAGCAGATGTGGGTCATTTTTGTTATCTGCGAGGATGATTGTTTCTCTGGAACGGTGAAAGGCTGAGTTATCAGATGCAGGCAAGACACGGCAACCAGCAAAGGATGAGACGACATCTGAGGTTTTCAGGTTTTTATCAAAATAGTGATTGTATATACTTAGCAGGTAGTTTATTTCTTCTTGAGTAGGCGAAATACTATCCGGTGTGCCATTAAATACTGTTTCGGTTGTGCCTATGAGTATGTTGTTTTTCCACGGTGCTGCAAAGACAGCTCGGCCATCTGAGGGTGATTCAAGGTAATATATTCCTTTTCCCAGATGCCCTGGTAGTACAAGGTGAGTTCCTGCTATCAGGTCGATTGCCAGTACGGCAGGCTCAGGAGTTATTTTTTCAAGTAGTTGATTTATCCAGGGCCCTGCAGCGTTTATTAGACATCTGGCCTGACATTCCAGAGACTTTTCATTTCGGGAGTAGGTGACATGGTAACCATCTTCGTTGCGTTGTGCCTTTTCGAAATGAGCACTCATAATAATATCTGCATTTAAGCTGGAGGCTGATTCAAGAACAGCTCTTGTCAATGCTGCATCATCTGTTTGGGCATCCCAATACCGATACACAGCAACAAGATTATCAGTGCGAATAGAATCTAATTGAGACCATTCGTTTTTAGCAATACTTTTGAAATATCCTCCGCCAAATAAAAAATAAAGCATAAGCCCCAGGCGAATCATCCACGGGGGTCGCTTACTGTGTTTGTAAACCGGGATATAAAATGGAATAAGCTTGACGAGATCAGGTGCATTTTTTAATAGACGCCGGCGTTCTCGAAGACATTCTTTTACCAGTGAAAACTGACCCGTTTCAAGGTAGCGCAAGCCGCCATGAATTAATTTACTGGAGCGGCTGGATGTTCCTTGTGCAGGTTGTGTATATTGCTCCAGTAGCAGACAGGAGTATCCTTGTGCTGCTGCAGCTTGTGCGCAGCCAGCACCATGGATGCCTCCGCCAATTATTACAACATCATATTGTTTCATTGCTGACCTGTTTTTTATGCATCATGGTTAGTGTATCTACATCTGCGGTAGAAATATAATTTACCCCGGCTTTATATAACTTATCTGCAAGTTTTATCGTGTTTACCTCATAAAGCATCCATTGCCAGGGCCCTGCTGCAGGTCTTGGGTGGGTTAATTTTTTATGATTGCAGATTAGATATTCCGGGTTTAACTGTTGAGCCTCTTTAATGTATGTCTGATTATATTCATGAAGTACCCATCCAATTGGAATATGACTGTTTTGTTTCACAAAATGCAAGCAGTCCTTGTCAAACGATATAATAGTGCAGTTATTTGAATAAGGATTAATCATTCTGATGATTCGATTCATTACTTCTGAAATGCCAAATCGATCCAGAGTTTGTTGTTTAATTTCAATGAAAAAATGAATGTCTTTATGTTGTTTTATTACATTAATAAGCGAGTCCAGTGTAGGGATTGAAATTCCTGAATACGCACTGCCAAGTCGGTCTTTTTCATTTGCATCAAGTTTAAGTAATTCGTCTGAGGTATAATCGAATATGCTACCGTTTAAACCCGTTGTGCGAAAGAGGGATTCATCGTGGAACACCATCGGCGTATTGTCTTTACATAATTGTATATCGATTTCAATACAATTAGCGCCAGCTTTAATTGCAGCGACAACTGATTCTATGGTGTTTTCCGGATAGTGCTTTTGATAACCGCGGTGGGCAACGATTTCAGGTGTAATCGTATTTGAAGTTAGTTTTAAGCAGTCATCTTGATACCAGGAGGCATTTTCTCCTAGTATTTTTAATAATGTAACGGTGTATTTTTGATAGCGTTGTTCTAAAGTCGGGTTACAGGCAGGCGTAAATTTTTCAGGGGGTTGTGTTGTAATCCATGGGCTGTCCGGATGCGCAACAAGCCAGGCAGCACCTCGTGCAGAGGCTTCTTTATTATCACAGCGAATAACGGGAAGTCGCGCCAGGTCGGCGATTTTCTGACAGATCCCGTCAAGTCGGGAAAGGCCGCCGCTGACGTGAATGGCTTTTGTGTTAGAGGTGTTCAGTAATTGATGATTATGTATCAGCATAAATACAATGCTTTCTACTACGGATACAGCTTGTTCTTCGATAGTATTACATTCAGGTATAAATTGATTATCAAGCTGTTTGACCCACCACGGAGACCCCAACCCACCTGTGCCATTCAGGTAGAGAGGCGGATTGCTGATTTCATTTAGCCAAACGGGTAGAGATTGTATTAAGTCTTGTTCAGGCCATGTTTTTTGTAATGTGCTGAGTGATGAGCCTGCACCATTGACAGTACCTTCAAGCAAATAATTAGCCTGATCCAGATGGCTGCGTGCGATGCCTGTCAGTAAGCGCGGATGATGTTTGACATGTTTATTCTGAGGCTGAAGTATAAAAGCCCCGGTACCTATATTAATAAATATATCCTCGGACGTGTGATTACCATTTGCGTATATGGCCGAATTCTGGTCGCCGCAAACGCAAGCAAGCGGGATTTCATAATCCTTGATCTTTCCATAATTGTATAGAGTAGGGACACATTCAGGCAGGATAGTTTCGGGAATATTAAATAGCTGTAATAGTTCTTGATTCCAGCCGAGACAAGTTAAATCAAAAAGTAAACTTCGTGCAGCATTGCTGTGGTCTATGATAAATGGTTGGTTTTCCAACAAGTGAAAACACAGGAAGCTTGACAAAGAGCCCATTAATAAACATTGATGTTGCCGTGCATTGATGACAGCTTGATTATGTTTGAGTAGCCAGTTTATTTTTCCTCCGAGATAATGGGGTGATAATGGCAAGCCGGTAATCCGGTGTATTTTTGATGCCTGTGGTTTTAAGTCTTCAAGTAATCGGGCGCACCGGCGGTCTTGCCAACTGATGGCAGGAGCTAATGGGTTGCCTGTTCGACTATCCCAGGCGACTAATGTTGATCGTTGAGTGGTCAATGCGGCAATGTTAACTTGTACGCTGTTATTATCCAGAACCCGGTGAATAACTTCGTTAACTGATTCCAGTATCTCGGTAGCATCTTGTTCTACTACGCCATTGTTTTTCCGACTGATTGCAACGGGTTTTACAGCACTTTTGAGGGTGTTACCATTTTGATCAAATAACAATGCGCGGCTTGCATGTGTACCTTGATCAATAGCCAGAATAGTATTCATACTATAAGTATATAGTCGTTTTAATTAAAATGTATGTAGATATTAATTTTAAAACTGATTACTTGGCTAATCCAGAGAGAGGTCAGCAATAAAATCATTGACAGTATTTAGTCATTATTTAATTGTTTTTTTAATCTGGTTACGTAGTCGTCAGGAAACACCCATAACGGTAAATTCTTATGCCGTATCAGGCCCCTGTCCTGTGGAGAGAGTTGGTATTTTAGTATCATTAATAAATCACTGCTGACCCACGGACTTTTTCGGAAGTATGCATGGCCATTATCTTTTGCTGCTAATTCTGCATTTGTTACATCAATGACATCTATATCACTGGAATGTTGCAATTTTATTAATGCGGCCTTGCTGATTTCTTTTGGCGAGAATATTTGTCCAAGCCTGCGTCGTGTGAACAGTATGTTGGAAATGCCTAATGCTTTATCTGTTCCTGACATATAGAGGGTTAGTTTTTCCATTACCTTCAGGAATCCATCCAGAAGATAACCGCCAAAGACATCTCTGTCATAGTCACTGCCGATAAGAATTACATTGCCAATGCGTAAATTATTTGTGATGGATTGTTTGGTTTTTTTTGAATTCAGCAATGCCAATTGTGCCAGAGAGTTAATAGCTATGCGTGTCCCGGCACTATGGGCAATAATATGTATTCGATGTGCCCGGGTTTCTTTTGATAAGTATTCCAGCAATAAACGAAAATTACGAGATGAATAATTGGCTGTTTCCAGATCCTTTGCGTAAGCCCAGCGACTGGGGGAAGCCGGCCATGAATATGAGATAAACACGCCGTCATAATCAAGGAAATTCCAGAACTCGGAAGCAACCAGTAAAGGGTTGGAGAACCCGACTTTGTACCCCGCCATGTAGATATAAATATCTTTGGTTTTTGAAGAAGTGAGCTTGTTATTGACCATGGTTGCAAATAATTTATTTGCTGATTTAATCTTGTCAGATAGATTTCCTTTATACAGTTCGTTTCGAGTACTATCTAGCAGGCCTGCTTCGTTAACTTCGGTTACATGTAAAGAGTAGTCATGTGAGCGATTTTTTAATCGAAATATGGCGTTCTTTTCCTTTTGATTAAATTCACCTTGAGTTAGTTTAATTTTAGCAACACCCAGGCGAAGTACATGGCCGCGTGCATTTTCATAAAACGTTTTACTGATATTATCAGTTACAGGCTTTCTATCGGTAGCATAAAAAATAGTGTCCGAGCTCAGAGCCTGATGATTGTCATTCTGTTTAGAATGAACTTCCGGAGCAGGCATTAAATTCAGCTGATAATGCCCTGTGCTACTGCATGCGCTCAGTACCAGTATAGAAATAATAGCTGTGAACAGGCTTTTGAAGTGGTTAGTCCCCATTTTTATTTAATATACCCAATGTTTCATTGTTAACCACTGCCTTCACCAACAATTACAAATGGAGCCCAGAACATAGGGTGTGCGTAGTAGGGGTAACGTCTTTGTTTTATTAATTTCATGCGAGCAAGTTGCATTACCTTTGCGCGCCGCATACCCGGGTTACGTGCTATTTCCCTGAACATTCCAGTTAATAACTTCTTGGTGGAGTCTGAAACGACATACCAGTGTGAAACTACCAGAGTACGACTGCCAGCATAAAAAAATGAACGAGCAAGCCCGGACAAGCCTTCTGCACCAGGGGTGCCATCTGCCGCAGCAGTATTACAGGCAGACAGAATAACCCAGTCGGCATCAAGTTTAAGTTTTGCTATTTCGCTGGCAGTTAGCAAGCCATCATCAGTCTCGCTGCTGATTTTTGGTGGTGTTAGTACCAGAGCAGGTTCAGCTACCCCCTTGAACTCACCTGCAGTCAGGGCATGGGTGGCAAAGGCAATAACACGATGAGGTGTTAGTTTAATATTTCGTACGCGTGTTTCTGTGGCGCGATCCTGTACGTAGATACTGGAGCGATTTGCACCCAGAGCGCTTGCCATAGCCTCAAGTTCCTGTTTTGTTTCTTTCAGCCGAGCAAATGAGCTACGCACTGTGGCGGCATCTGCAATCGGGCCCTGGTTAAACAGCGCACGTGTTGATAATCCGCGTCTGGTTTCTTTATTGGTTTTTTTATCATCCCCGACCAGCGGATCACCAAAGCCAATAAATGAATGAGAGGCTTTGGATTGTTTGGCAAAATGGCGGAGAATTCGTAAGGCTCCAAGGGATGGTAGTGTACTCAGGGCGTATTTTTTGTTAAGCCATGCGATGTTTCGATATTGGCGAAATTCTTGAACTGGCGAGGCAGGTTTTTGTGTGACCAGTACACTAAACGGCAGGCTGGTTAATGCGCCATCAGGGATAATCATGACATGTTGAGCCCCTTTAAGAAGTGCTTCAGCCGGGGAGAGCAGCTTTTGATATAATTCGTTGGCTAGTTCGAGGTCGAATGCCGGTATCAGATAATCCTGTAGGGCATGATATTTCTGTTTAGAGTCGGGCTGTTTTTTTGAAGCATTCAGTGTGTTTTCCGAATCCAGTCCTAAACGTAATTCCTTGACGATGTTGTCGAGATCCGTTTTATTGAGATCGATTCTATGCAGCTCTATCTTGTTCTTGCGTATAGCCAGCAGATAGCTTTCAGCTTTACCTGTCAGGTAACTCAGGATAGCTTCATCAGCTTTTAGAAGCCTTTGAATTTCTTTTAGTGATACAGGGGCCGGATTTGTCAAAGCAACGTATTCGGGAAAGTCGCGTGTCAGAGCAGCACCAAGATCAAGTAGGCGTTGATCCAGGGCAACCAATTGTTTGCGCAGGCGGATTTCTTTTTCAGGTTGGCGTTGTTCAGGCGGTTTACTGAACGCTTTTGTTAACGAGGTACTGGTTTTTTTCCAGCTGGAGAGGATGTCCTGATGTTCTCGTACACGTTTTGCCAAAGCGTCTTTACCGGTTGCAAAGCGCGCGGACAGTTGTGTCAGAGCATGGGCTGCACCGCTACTACGAGCCAACTGGCTTAATTCGAGACTTTCTTTAGTTAAGGCAATAGAATCATATAATTCGGCTTGTATGGCTCGTGACAGTATTCCGATATTATTCAGGAAGGCAAATCGCACAGACTGCCGTTCTTGTAAATGACTATCAGAACGAGCAGATTGTGAGCGCAATATGCGTTGGCGATGAATGTTTGTAGCCTGACGTGAGTATTGTAGGGCTTTTGAATAATTGTTCTGCGCTATGAAAAGTAATGCAATAAGGTTATTACTGCCAGCGATGGACGGGTGAAAAGGATCCAGTGTTTTTTTACGAATTGATAATGCTTGCATATGTAATGATTCTGCAATATCGAAACGCCCCTGATCCTGATAAAGTAATGCCAGATTTTTTATGTTTCTGGCAACATTCGGGTTGTTGTCAGCATATACTTTCTTGCTGGTGATTATCGCCTGTTTATAAAAAGATTCTGCTAAATCAAAACGCGCCTGGCTATAATAAAGGCCACCCAGATTATTCAGGATAGATGCTATTTGCCAACTGGATTGACTAAAAAATTTCTCATAGATTTTTTTGCTGCGTTTTAATAGAAGCTCGGCTTGTTTGTAATGTTTTAGTTTTAAATGATGCAACGCAAGATTGTTGACAGTTATCGCTACTGATGGGTGTGACAGACCGAATTTTTTTTCCAGAATTGATAATGCACGAATAAGTAATGGTTCAACTTCAGGATGACGACCTTGATTTGAGTATAGGAACGCCAGATTTGCAAGGGTTATTGCAATCTGCGGGTGGTCTTTTCCAAGTGATTTTTCAAAAATGACCAGTGCGCGTTTAAGTAGCGGCTCGGCAATAGTGTAATGTCCTTGTCCCTGATGCAAAACAGATAAATTATTGAGGACCCGAGCGACGTCGGGGTGGCTTTTCCCTAGAGACTTTTCGTTAATTACCAGTGCCTGTTTTAATAAAGGTGCTGCTTTAATATAAAGCCCCCTTTCCAGGTATAAAGTAGCCAGGTTACTCAGGCTTCGCACAATATATCTGTCATCTATATCCTGTGATAGCTCTGTGCTTGCTAATGTTTGTTTAAATAATGTTTCAGCAGCTTCATATTTCCCCTGGTCCTGATAGACTGTAGCAAGGTTATTATTAGCATTAATGAGATCAGGGTCTGCTTCGTTTAATTCTTTACTCAGGACTTGAACAACATGTTTAAACTGTGATTCCGCTTTTTCATATTGACCTTGATATTTATAGATTGTTGCCAGATTATTAATGCTGATGATTACTATCGGGTACTCTGGCTGCTGGATTTTTTTAAAAATTACAAGTGACTGTTTAAGTAAGAATTCTGCTTCTTTATAACGGCCTTTACTTATATAAGGCATGGCAAGGGTGTTGAGACTTACGGCTAGAACAAGATCTTGTTTGCCTGAAGTACGAGCAATTTTTAGCGCGGTTTCATAGTGTTTGATGGCTATTGTATAGTTACCTTCCTCGTTAGCTTGTTTTCCAGCGAGGGAAGCTTTTCGCCATTGTGCGTTTGGCCCAAAACTGCAGCCAGCGACAATCATGGTAATGATCAGAATTGCTGCAAGTCGATAAGGTATAAACATGTGTCTGACTTTACAGATTAAAGTATAGAAAATAAACCGGGCAGGCATAATATAAAAGAAATCAGCATCAAGATCAGCGTTACATGATATAGTGATAAAGTACGAATTAATCTTCAGGAATAGACCAATAATAATTCTGTGTGTGTTACTAATCACTTAAGTACAAGTATTATGAAATACAATTTTAAAGTATTAATATTCATTCTTTTTATTGTTACAGCCTTATCGGGTGGCTGCGCCCATATTGATCTTGATAAGGTTCAAAAAACACCTTCCTTGATCCTCGAAAATCCAGAAGTTACCACGCTGGGGTTACAGTTTGCTCCGGCCGCTAATCGCCATGCAGGCAAATCGGGTTTTATGTTGCTGGACCGAGGCGAAGAGGCCATTGTGTGGAGAGGGGTGCTGGCAGATGTGGCTGAGCATACAATTGATGCGCAATATTTTATTTGGGAAGAAGATACGACAGGTACTATCGCTGCAGAATATTTATTACGTGCAGCCAGTCGCGGTGTACGTGTACGGGTATTGATTGATGATTTTTCTATTGATACAGAGCCACGTTACCTGGCTTTACTTAATGCGCATCCCAATATTGAAATCAGAATTTATAACCCTGTCAAAGACATATCAGCTTCAGCCATGAGAATTTTATTGTCTGCAATGTATGACTTTAAGCGGTTTAACCAGCGCATGCATAATAAAGCTTATATCGTAGATGGCAGTATTAGCATAGTGGGTGGGCGTAATATTGCTGATGAATATTATGATATGAGTCCAAAATATAATTATCGGGATCGTGATGTGTTAATGATAGGGCCTATCGTAAATAATGTCTCACGTGGTTTTGATGCATACTGGAATAGTAAATGGGCTGTACCAGTAAATGTGCTTATTAAACAGAGCATTTCTGAACAGGATAAAAAGGAATATTATACTGCATTACATGCTTATGTGGTAAACGCAGAAAATTATCCTGATCGATTTCATGATTTGATAGCAACAGGGAAAAAAGATTTACTGGTTTTGCCTGATAATATGACGTGGGCAGAGGCAATGCTTATTAATGACATCCCTGGCAAGAATGATGACCCTGAAAAGCTTGATGCATTTGGTCGCAGTGGTGAGCAACTGACAAAAATGGCAGTGCAGGTACAACGTGAATTATTGATACAGACACCGTATCTTATTTTAATGCCAGGAACCTTTTCAGTTATAAAAGACTTGATTGCCAGGGGGGTGGATATACGCATACAAACAAATTCGCTTGCATCGACAGATAATTTGCCTGCGTTTTCGGGATATGCCCGACAACGTGAGAAAATACTGAAACTGGGCGTTAAAATCCATGAGCAGAAAATTTCCCCTGAATCACGTCAGCATCTTATAAAAAGATATAAGATGTTGAATGATGATGCTATTTTTGCTGTGCATGCAAAAACAGCCGTGTTTGATCGAGAAACTGTTTTTATTGGAACATTTAATCTTGACCCGAGGTCGACTCATCTTAATACTGAAATGGGGCTGGTTATTAAAAGCACTGAATTTGCAGAAAAAGTGGCACGAAGTATCGAGCATGATATGGAATTAGAAAATAGCTGGCGATTATCACTGGATAAAAATAATAATCTTTCATGGCTATCTGAATATAATGGCAAAGAGGTTCGTTACACTAAAGATCCGAATGCCGGCATATTGAAAAAAATAAAATTATTTTTCTTTTCAATTATGCCAATAGAAAAACTACTGTAATTTTTTATGATTTTTTCCAGCAGAACTAATGAGGGTAAAATGATAACAAGATTGTTAAATTTTATGAATTTAGTTGTTTTTATTTTTGCATTGGCCATTTTCAGTGAAGGCATAGTTCATGCCGGAGTAGCGCCATCTTCTTCTGCTAAAGTCAATGTGGCGTCTGAACTTCCTGATACTGAGCTTGTTGAATCGGTTTTGGGCATTATTGCAAAATACTTTTCGGTGCCAGTTAATGATATTTCTCTGGATACTCATTTTGTTAATGACATGAATGCTGATTTTATGGATGCATTCGAGGTACTCGCTATTATATGTGAGGAAGAAGGCGTTGTATTACCGAAAAAATCAGATTTACTGACTGCTCGAAAAATCATTGCTTATCTCGAAACAGCTAAAAGGATAGAAGTGTCATTTAAACTCAGGGGGCAGGGTGATGCATCAAATGTTAAAAAATCCCCTATTTACGTGCAGAAGGTTTATTTTGCCACTAATCGACTTAAAACAGGTGATACCGACCCAAACAATTATTTTGGTGGGCAACGATCTGAATTAAATAAAGGTATGGCATATGGTGTTTGCGAAGTCACAATTCCTGTAGGAATGCACAAGTTTGGTCAGTTAGAGCGTCCTGCTTTTTTCTTTATGAAGGAAAATGCTAAACAACATATTGTTCTGGATGGATTGGAAGTGCTTGGATGGGATCGTTTTTTACAAAATATTAATGAGCACGTTGGTGATAAAAATGATAAGAGTAGCTGGTCAAATGATGCCTTTGTTTTTATTCATGGGTATAATGTAACATTTGATAAAGCAGTACGCCGTACAGCGCAAATCGCCTATGATTTTGGTTTTAATGGTGCGCCTATTTTATTTTCATGGCCTTCAGACGGTGAGAAACTAAAATATTTTTCTGACAGGACTGACATTGAGTGGAGCGCGTATTATATAGAGAAATTTCTTGTTAAACTGAGAAAGGAAACTGGCAATAAACGCCTTCATATTATTGCTCATAGTATGGGGAACCAGGGTCTGTTGCGTGCATTGCATCGTATTGCCTTGAAACAAAAAGTTAAATCCAGTCCCTTGTTTGATAATGTTATTATGGCAGCGCCGGATATAGATACGCGTTTATTTACAGAACAAATAGCACCTCATATACACTCACTCTCAAAAAGATGGACACTTTATACTTCTGATAAAGACAGTGCGCTGGACTTATCAGCCCTGTTCAATGCAGCAAAACGCCTTGGAAAGCCTGTTTCTGTGATTAATGGCATTGATACCATTGATGTTACAGATGTTGATGTTTCCCCGTGGAGTGTGCCGGAATTTCATTCTTATTATGCAAGTAAAAGCAGGGTTGTAGCCGACATTATCTCGGTTCTTAAAGATAAGATGCCGGTGAGTCGTCAATTAATCAAGAAGAACTTTAAAGGCATTAATTACTGGCAGTTAAAATAAAAACTAGTTGTAAAAAAACCTGAATTCAAGCCAGGGTATTTATGAAATGAGTTTGTGTATTATGGGAGGCTACTCGTTACGCTATATTTATCGAGACGAGTAGCCTTTTTTATAACTGTTTATCCTCTGCCAGTCGCTGGTGGTGAGCCCTTAACTTTTATTCCATTAGAGAACTTTGAAGGTATTTTCCTGATGACTTCATTTTTTCCTGTGTCGATCACAAGGATATAGTCGCCGAACCAACTTGTAGCATAGAGTTTCTTTCCTCCATCAATGAAAGCAAGATTGTGCGTGCCGCCTTTTCCAATTGGGATTCTCTTGATTATTTTATTGGTTTTGATGTCTACCACGGGTATTTCATTCGCCTTGTTGGTTGAAAAATAAACGTATTTCCCATTTGGATGGAAATAGGCAATGTTTGCACCCTTACCGGTTGGTATCGTTGCAACGATCTTATATGTGTTTGTATCGATCACGGTGTGTGTTGCAGCCTTCATGTTGCCGACATAGGCATATTTTCCATTTGGGGTAAAACGAATGTTATGCGTTCCGGCCCCGGAATTAATAGTGGCGACAACAAGATTTGTTTTGGTGTCAATAACGGATACAGTGCCGGCTACCGTATTGCCTACCCATACAAATTTTCCATCTTTTGTCATGCGCATACCATTGGCCTTTTTGCCTGTAGGTATGTTTTTTATAACCTTGTTGGTAGCTGTATCGATTACAGCAACATGACCAGGTTTTCTGGCAGTGACGTAGACATATTTACCATCTGGAGTGATTGCCGGATCATGAGAGCCGCCGCCAGTTTTAATGGTAGCGGTAACCATAAGTTTAGCAAGATCAATAACTGATGTTGTATTGTCTTTGGTGTTCGCTACATAGGCATATTTCCCGTCGGGTGTGAACACAATATGAGTAGGGCCTTTACCTACTGTGATTGTTTTAATCATTTTGCCCGCTTTTACATCTACAACTGACAGGGTGTCTTCGCCACGGTTATCCGTAAATACATATTTACCACCGGGTACAAGCCAAGGGTGATGAGGGGTTTTTCCTACAGGTATTGATGCAATAATTATTTGTTTTGATCCATCTATGATAGAGAGAGTGTTGCTGCCTTCATTGGCAACGTACAAGATTGTTGATTTGTCTGTGTTTGCCCCCTGACCTGCTTGTGCGGCGACTGTCAAAATACCTGATGTTGTGAAGATGCTTAAGATTAAGATGAGATTTACGTTTGCTTTTATGTTCATGATATTACCTCCAATGTAATCTTATTCACTGCCTGGTAGATGGCTTATGTGGTTTAGACTATATTGTATATTTGAAGTTCTGATTGAACACCATTGGCATGCCTGATTATTTGCCTTGTAATGGTTAAAAATATTATTGTATTGAGAGTAATTAAATTATCTGTCATAGCCGCAATATCTCTGGCTTTATGGTTGTAAGTATAAAACATGTGAGTAAGGCACAGGTCAAGGTAATCAGGTGTTTTCTGGCAGCTGTTGTATTGACTCATGTCAGTAAAAGATATCATGCCTTATGCTAGGATTAATTCATATTACAGGAGGTGTGTTATGGATATTATGACAACATTAATTGTATTGGCTCTTGTTGCAACTATCGTCTCATTGGTTTGGGGTGTTGGCTCAATGGCCGTTGGTAGTGAATTTGATCACAAACATGATGCGCAATTTATGAATGCTCGAGTTGCCTTTCAGGGAGTGGCTGTTGCATTGATATTGGCTGCTATAATCTTCACGCTTGTCTAGAGTGTTTAGTAGTTAAATTGCGATAAAACGCCTGGTTGGTGTGATCTGATCATAACCGACATAAAACAGTAAGAAGGTTGCTCGCAGTGAGCAGGAGGAAGTAGTGCTTGCTGGGTGCAAGGAGTTTTTTATTGCTTAATATAAGGCGTAATAAATATTATATCATTTGTAGCTTTTAATCCTGTCGAAAAAATCCCAAACAAAACAAATCTTTATGAAATTTAAGTATTCTTGTGTGTTTTATTTTCACCAGATAACCACTTATAATGATAAAATAACTTGACCTATACCTGACACATAGGTGTCATAATTTATAGTATAAAAAAATATTATTGACTTTTATTGATATAGTACTGGTAAGGGTTTTATGGTGTTAATTTATATTTATCATGGTATAAGGTGGTTGTATTTTCATCATAAATTGAGATAAACAATACGGATCTGCTGGGTGATGCCTATGAACAATCAAATTACAAAAAAACCTTTTTCCAAACTTGCTATTACAGGTTTCGGGCTCATTATTTTTTCAATACTGATGGCTATGTCAGGCCCTATTGGCACTCGTCTTGACTTGTGGGGGTTTGAAGCAGCGGTGAATATCGCGAAATGGGCGGCTTATCTGGGCATTTTTGCATCTGCATTTTGTTTGGTTGGGCTTATAATAGCGAGGCCAGGAGGGAAACGTCGAGGGTTCGTGTTCAGCTTGTTAGGTCTGGTTGTAGTGGGTTCTATGGTGATGTATTTACAATACTGGAAAGAGGCTAAACAAACCTTGCCACCTATACAAGACATTACGACCAATACTGAAGATCCTCCTTCCTTTTGGTATGCCCCGAATACCCGAGTTTATAATGGTTTTGAATCAGAAGCCTGGCAAGAAGCCGCTTATCCTGATGTCAAAGCACTGATACTTCCCTTGTCTGCTGAAAAATCCTATGATCTTGCCCTGGCTGTTTTAAAGGAGCGAGGTTGGCAGTTATGGGAGCCGAATCGAGATGATTTACACATTGAGGCGACTGAAAAAACGTTCTGGTTTGGTTATGCTGATGATGTTGTTATTCATATAACAGAGATAGACAAGAATAAAAGTCAGATCGATATGCGTTCGACGTCTCGATATGGCAGTGGTGGAGATGGTGGAACGAATGCAAACAGGATACGTGGATTTTTTAAATCATTAAAAAAGAAAGCTGCTGCAGCGCAGTAGTATAATAGTTTATTTGATTTGAGTCAGTAACAAATTTTTTATACGAAGAGCATAATATGAATATTATGCTTTTCTTTATTGATAGAATATAACTTTAAATTTTAAGGAGATAACAATGGCTGAGCTTTTTTCTGATGAGTGGATGAAATCTTTTATGGAAAAGTGGAATGCTGAATCCGGACTGTCTGACAAGCTTGCTGCAATTAATTTTAATTCAGCGATTGGTTATGGCTTCGATGGTGACGATAAACCGTTAGGCGTACTGGTTGTTGAAAATGGCAAGGCTACCAGTGCAGGTGCTTATCAAGGAGAAGAGCTTAACTGGGATCTTCGTGCTACTCCAGAGCACTGGGGTAAATGGATGAAGAAACCACCCGGCATGATGGGTTTGGGCATTGCTTATACCTCTCGTAAGTTAAAATTCAATGTCGGTGATTATGCCGCCATGATGAAGGACCCTCGTATGGCGGGGCCATTTATAAAAAGTTTTGGTGTAATGGGTAAGGCTTGAAATTGAATCTTTAAAGACTGAAGTCAAGCAAACAGAAATAACCCGATAAAAAATAGATGAAAGAAGCTAAAGTCAGTATCGGGTTAATTAATCCTAAAAGTCCGGATAATGTCAGTTCAGTAATGCGTACTGCGGGTAATTTTCGTGTAGACAGTGTTTTTTATACAGGTAAACGTTATCCACGCGCCTTAATGCGTAATCCTGATATACCGGATATGAGTCGTCAGGTTGGCCAGACAATTCCATTGTCTGAGGTAAATTCTTTTATGGATGTCGTAACAACAAACATGAAGTTTGTTTATGTAGAATTTGCTGAAAATGCAATCGCCTTACCTGATTACAAGCACCCATATAATGCATTCTATATTTTTGGTCCTGAAGACGGTACGATTAGTCAGGAAATGATCGACGGTGCAGATGCAGTTGTTTATGTGCCTACGGCCGGATGCATGAATCTGGCAGCAACAGTGAATGTTGTTCTATATGACCGGCTGAGTAAGTTACCTCGGGATTTTGATGGCAATCAGTTGATTTGTCAAAGTAGGGATATTAATAACAGGTTAAAGGTTAAGGGTTAACTGATCAAGTTAGCATGAGTAATGGAGCAGAAATGTTAAAAGATTGTATTAAGCAGCTTGAAGATAGTGGTGATTACCGAGTTATAAAACGCTTCAAGCCAGTTGTATCATATTGTGAGGCTAACGAGACTGATAAACGGATCGGGGTCTTTCTTGACACTGAGACGACAGGTCTGGACGCTGAAACAGATAAGGTTATTGAACTCGCAATGGTGCCATTTGAATTTGACACATCGGGAAGGATTTATCGTTTATTACCGGAATATAACGGATTTAATGACCCCGGTATGCCTATACCCGAAATAGCACAACAAATCACGGGTATTACTGATGAAATGGTAAAAGGGCAGTCAATTGATTCGGGTGCGGTGAAGAAGCTTTTATCTGAAGCCTCAATTGTAATTGCACACAATGCACGTTTCGACAGACCATTTTGTGAAAACCTGCTGGATGAATTTGCTGATATTTCATGGGCATGTTCTATTGCTGATGTTAACTGGAGTGAAGAAAGTATTGAGGGCGTGAAGCTTGAGTTTCTGGCCTATAAATACGGATTTTTCTTTGAAGGACATCGTGCCACGATTGACTGTCAGGCAGGAATCGAAATTCTTTCGAAAACTTTACCTGACTCAGGTGATTTGGTCTTGAAACGTTTGCTGGAACATGCGCGCTTAAAGACGGTACGCTTGTGGGCTGAAGGCGCACCCTTCGAGAAAAAAGATGATCTTAAAAAACGTAGTTACCGCTGGAGCTCAGGTGAAAATGGTAAACGCAAAGCCTGGTATAAAGACTTACAGGAAGATCAGCTTGAAGAAGAAATTCAGTATCTGAGGGAGTATATTTATCATCGTGAGGTGACTTTACCTACAGATAACTTTACTGCTATGCAGCGTTATTCTGATCGCGTATAAATTACACGAATAATTATTCAGATGTCAGATATTTTTTACTAAGATTAATCCCTGCCTAAAGACATGACCATTAGACGTTTATTGATTATAATTACCTCATATTAAAACTGGAGTAGGAAAATGGCTGTTTTGTCCTGGTTAAAGTCCAAGCAACGTTTTACAAGAAAAAGTGCTGTTGATGAATTTCGGGAGTTCGCTAAAGCGGAAGAAAAGCGCTTGCGCAGTTCAGGCACTGAATTCGATACGGATGAATTTCAGCAAGCGGTCAAATTGGTATTACATAAACTGGAGCCATCTAACAAGGATTACAAAGTATGATTATTCGTTCTATTCACGCCAGTAATGTATTGAAGTATGCAAAACTGGACCTGGATAACCTTCCGGAGAAAGGCAAGATTGCAATCAGTGGAGCTAATGAATCAGGAAAAACGGCTATCGTAGAAACAATCTCTTTTGCCTTGTTTGGGCAAACTTTTTCAAATTCTATTGATGATATAAATAGAACGGTACGATGGGGTGAGTCAAGTTGTTCAGTCGAGTTGGTTTTTACCGCGAGAGGTAACGAGAGTTATACTATTTTCAGATCATGCGATAAAGAGGGTATGCATTCTGCTGAATTATTTATTACAGGAGAAGACGCACCATTTGCAAGTGGTCCACAAGCGGTTCAGGATGAGATTTATAAAGTATGTGGGTTTGATTTTGAACAATACCTGGATTCATTGTATCTGGCACAAATGGAAATAACATCGTCTGCCTCGCAAACAGGAACCATTATGGCGATCTCCGGTGCTTCACCGGTCGAAGCGGTTAGAAATGATCTTATTCATGAGATTAACACCGAGCAAGATGCTATTACCTCAATAGAACAGGAGCAAAATCGCATCCGCGAACAAATAGCTTCGTTGAATATTCAGGAAGACAGATTTTCTGAAATAGCCGAAGTAAAAAACCAGTGTAATGACCAAGCGGGCATTTATAAAGAAGAGATTAATGATATACAAACTATCTCTACTAATATCCGTGAGGCAGGTGTACGCATTCAGGAAAGTGGACATGCCATGACTACGGCAGGTAGAGATATTTCTGTAAACGAGTGGAAGGAGCGTCTTGACCAGCTGGCTGACTCAATTGAAACAATGGGTGAATCAGTAGGCCCGCTTGAAATGGAATCGGGATTGCGTTCAGGTAACGAGTTAAAAAGATACCTTGATAAATTACAGGCACATCTGTCATCTTTTGAGCCAGTTATTGAACAAGGTAATGTTTACCGTGAAGAACTTGCTGCATTAAGAGGAGAGCGTGGAAAAAAACCTGATGATGGATCAAAGTCACTACCGAAACAGCAGTCACGTCTGAAACGACATTTATTATCACAACGGTTTTACAGTGGTTTTATGAAAGGTTTATTTATACTTTTTATTCCATTGACGGTTTTGCTCTGGACCGGTTGGTGGTTACTCGTGCAGTCACCAGATACCTCTATGTCAGTCAAGCTTTCAGGATGGTTGAGTCAACAAACATCCTGGTGGGATCAGATATATCTTTCTTCACTAATGAATTCATCAATTGCAGCATTGTTAATTACGTTTTTTATATTTTTTATGTCCCGACGTACGAAATCCCGTATTAGCCAGCTCAGTGATGATCTATCACATGTTGTCGAATTATTACAATCAGTAAATAACAAGGCGGATTTACTTGATGGCATTCAGGACAGGCCTTTTCCAGCAGTTATTGCCGGGTTGCAGAAATTCGAGAGTAAACCACTGATGAAAGCGTTAGAGCGTTTTACAGAAAATAAAGGCCGTGTGTTTTTTTCAGAACAGACCTTTGCTGATCACCAGATGCAATTGAACAGTTTGCTGGATGAGAGTGCTAATAATGTTGCAACGTTACGCGAATCGATTGCAACACAAACTGGTAAGCTGAACAGATTAATCGATGAGCAATATGATAAAATCAGTAAGCTGGAAAGAGAGATTGAAGATATTCAGATACGAAAAAAAGAAGCTTCCGATTTAAATGTCGTCATAGATAATATGGAACCATCACTTAATGAACATAAATTACGTAGCAAGGTACGTGGAACCGCATTAAAACTGGCTACCGGAACCTGTAGTAATATCTATGCTCATTTCAATCAGGTTTTAAGTAAGTATACGGCTATAGTTATGCCCAGGCTAACTGAGGGCCGTTATAAACAAATACAAATAGACGACGATTTAACAGTGAGGGTTTTCTCGACCGAGAAAAATGATTTTGCAGTCCTTAGTGAGCTATCCAGTGGTACCCAACGCCAGATTATGCTTGCTTTACGTCTTGCTATCTCAAAAGCATTGGTTGAGGCGGGGCAGCAGGGTAAGCAGTTTATTGTACTTGATGAGCCCTTTGCATTTTTTGATCGTGATCGCATTCGTAATACGATTAAATCACTTACTGATCTCGATAAAAGTATTACCCAATTCTGGGTAATCACACAGGAATTTGAATCACCCAAACAATTTGAATTGACAATCAATTGTTCATGTTACAGTGATGAACTTTTATTAACAGGGGCGTAATTATCAAGCTGATAATATAATAATTATTGATGTTGTTGTTGACGGTTATTTGCGCGGTTATGTCGTTTATTTTTCCGAGATGTTGTGTGTTTCAGGTACACAGGTTGTCCTTTAATTCCTGAGCATTCAAAATCCTTCAATAATGCTGTTTCAACTGTTGTTTTATCAATCATCAAAACCTTGGTCATGGCTTTGTACAAAAGTTTGAATAGACGATCAAGTGCCAATCGGTGTGTTTGCCCGGTTTCTTGATATAACCAGTCACTGAGTTGCATGAAGTTAGCAAACGGACTGGTTTGAAGTAACACAGGTTTGCTGTGATTAAAGCGTCCTGAATTTGCGATTAAATCCCAGTATCTTGAAAAGCGTGACAATCGTTGCATGGTCATGAAATCAATGTCTGCTGTTTCCAGGATGTTATATGGAGGTGCAGAATTAAAGCATAGTTTAAATTGCCCGGTATGACGAATTATAGGTGAGCCTTTTAATCTTTTTAAGATCCCTATCTGAATTTCATGAGGGTTCAGGTTTATCAGTTGGTTGAAGCTGTCTTCAAATGAAGCGATATTTTCACCAGGTAAGCCAACGATTAGGTCAGTATGTATGTGCGCATGACTTTTTTGTCGTAACCATTGAATATTTAACAGGCTTTTTTCGTTATCTTGTTTCCTGCTGATCAGGGACTGCACGTTTTTATTCATGCTTTGAATGCCAATTTCAAATTGCAGGCTGCCAGCAGGAAATTGTGAGATTAATGTTTTTAATTTTTCTGGCAAATGATCCGGGATCAATTCAAAATGCAAAAAAACACCCTCATCTATTTTCTCAAGAAAAAAATTCATGATCCTCATGCTACTTTTGATATTGAGGTTGAATGTTCTGTCTACAAATTTAAAATGCCTGGCACCACGATCATAAAGGCGTTGCATATGCACCAGAAACAAATCGAGATCAAATGGATAGGCTGTTTTATCCAGAGCGGAAAGGCAAAATTCGCATTTGAAGGGGCAGCCACGTGAGGCTTCAACATAAATTATACGATTAGCTATGTCGTCTTCGGTATATTCATCATACGGCATACTCAGTTGCGAAAGTGTGAATGACTCAGGTTTGTAATATTTATTATCGGGTAAATTTCCATCAAAAATTCGGGTGCATAATTTACTGAATGCAATATCACCCTGTCCGGGTATCAGGTAATCACATGAACTAAAAATACGGGTGTTCTGATATTCATAACTGACTTCCGGCCCGCCAATAATAATGGATATTTCAGGATCAATTTTTTTAAGCATGTGAATAATATTGGTAGTTTGTTCTATGTTCCAGATATAAACCGAAAAACCTATGATGGAGGGATGCAGTGAGAGTAATTTTTCTACAACATCAATCGGACGAATATTGATATTAAATTCAATAATTGAGGTGCGGTCATACAATTCACCCATATTACTTTTCAGATACCGTAGGGCAAGTGATGAGTGAATATATTTTGCGTTGAGCGATGTGAGAATGATGTCAGTCATAATAGATAGTAATTATAACGGTTTGGATAAAATAAAGTAAAAATCCTGAATTAATTTATAAATGACGATGCAATCAGGTTCGTTAATGATGGATGAATGACCGCAGCTGTATCATTTATCTGATTGTTAGTATATGGTAAGAAATTATTTTTTAATCCGGTTTTATCATGCAGCCTGTTGTTTCTATATCAAATCTGACTAAAACCTATGATGGTGGTCATCAGGCATTGAAGAATGTCAGCCTTGAGATATACAAGGGTGAAATTCTGGCATTGCTGGGCCCTAATGGTGCGGGCAAGACAACGTTGATTTCTATTATCTGTGGGATTGTTAATGCAA
>JAADHQ010000089.1 GCA_013151795.1 Gammaproteobacteria bacterium
AATGGCAACGGCCACAATTATCAGGGTGACGTGCCTGCTCGGCAGAAAAACTGTGTCGCAGATGACAGGCCGAACAAGCGCCTTTTGAACCATCTGGATTTATACGACCCATACCGGTGTTAGGCCAGGTGGCAGAATTTAGCGACCCGTCAGAATTAACCCGTACGATTGAACCGTGACAACCCGCACAACCCGCCGATACCACAGGCGATGTACCATGCAATGTTGGCGCACCTTCAACGACTTCAGCCAATACATTATCCAGCGAACCCAGAATATTACCTGCCGTGGCATGATGACTCTTATCAAATTCTTTTGTTTCCTGACAGGTACTGCAGTCTTTCGGTGAAACAATAACGGCTATCGTAAAACCTTTATGCCTGATAGCATCCTTATCTACAGGTTTGGCCTTATGACATTCGTAACACCCAACGTTAGACCGGTAATGCTTGGAGTCACCCCACATTTCATAAATACCGGGCGATTTTTCACGATGACAGGAAACACATTCTGCACTTTCTCTACTCAGATCCTGAAATCCCTGCAGTATTTTTACCGGTTCGGATTTTTTATTACTGGTCGCCGCTTGCGAAAAAGAATGAAAACCTGACAGTAAAACGAATAACGCCATGACCATGGACCATGACGGTTTTAGGTGTAAGCAAATAAAACGGCATGAAGACTCCTTGTTTATAACTTTTATTATATGAATTTTACATAATCGCAAGCAATATCCATACCATTTATAGTGGCAATTATAAGCTATTGTTTATATTAAATAATATTATAGCGATTTTATAAAAACCTTGATTATCATTAACTTAAACGCACTAATCTGGTGCCTTATTCAAACCCCTTCCCTATATAGGGGCATTACCAATATAAAATACACTGATTAGTAAACAGAATAATAACGACTGTTTTTGCACACCGCGCCAGGGAACTAAACACGCCGCAATGTGTCATACTAAATAGTGTTCAACCCCGGCATACAACTGTCGGTCGGCTGAGCGTGAGGTGAACATGACAACTACTCCCATTTTCCGTTGGCTCCCTGTCGCGGCCGCACTCGCCATGGCCCCATTGCCTGTCTATGCGCTTAGCGTCTATGACATCATTCAGCTCAAACAAAAAAATTATGATGACCAGACTATTATCGATCTGATAAAAGCCACCGACTCCGCCTTCAAATTAAAAGCTGACGATATCATCCGCCTTAAAGAACTGGGCATCAGCGAGCCTGTCATGCAAACCATGTTAAAGGCCTCCCATAAAGAACCAGACCTTACACAGGATAACCATTCTCCATCGTCTTCATTAACATCTAATGCTTCAACGCATCATGCTTCCATTGAACCTTCGTCTGCCAGTGACACCCTCCACAGCAGCACCACCACCGCTTTTGTCGTGCCCAGCGCAAACAAACTCTTTGATTCCAGTCTGTTCAAGGAAGCAAATTCAGGCCACCATGACCATAACGCAATCAACCTGATGGGCATTCGACTACTCGTACTACGGGATGAAGGCGTATTTTCATCGGTCGCCACCCGTGCAAACACCATCGTCAAACGACTCGAACAAGCTGTCACTGCAGGTGAAGGCTCTTTTCACCCTGGCCGGTCAGCCACTGATAACACCATTATGTTTTATCCGAACGGCGCAGATAACCCATTGATTATATTAAACGTATCCAGAACAGACGCTTCTGCCTACCAGCTTCGCAGTGGGCGAAAAGTAACACCTGAACAGCTGGCTGCCTATTGGAGCGATCTTTTGTCTGATTATTGGTCTATAGTTATTAATAGTGTAGCGCCTGACCGGCTTACAGACCTTCACGAAGGTGAGGTGCTGAAAGCACTGCACGAACAATGGCAAAAATCGAACGAAACGGAGTCGGCACAACTGGCTGATGCCGCCCAGTTACTCCCTCGCCCGCAGCAGCAACATCTGTTACGTCTGGCAATGACCGTCCCGCGCGATTTTCTAATTAACACGTCACATCGGGTGAAGCAGCCATGAAATATCGCCTTTTATCTGGTTTATTCGGCTTGATCATGATCACAGGCGTGCACGCCAATGACATGCAAGTCAGCCTCGATGATATTATGCTGTTAAACCAGAAAGGTCTCTCAGACCAGACCATACTGCTGTTTCTTGAAGGCCGTGAGTTAGGATTTACACTCGACACCGACTCCATCGACGAATTATTACTCAATGGTGTCAGTGAAGAGGTCATCAGTTACCTGCTTACACAAACGCCAATTGCACCAGCCCCTGTGGAAACTGAACCTCCGCGAACATACACCGTACCGGAAACCACAACCGTCTACACCGTGAGAACCTATCCGGATTACTACTACACTCCCTACTACGGGGGTTCCTATTCTTTAGGTTATGCGAACTATCCTCACAACTGGTTCGGGTATTATTCAGGAGGACACGGCATTGGAGGTATCGGTCATGATGGTTATCTATCGCATAACGATCATGCCTATGGCGGTCATTCGTATGGAGGCCATTCATATAATAAACATAACAACTACGGTACAGGTCGTCATGCTCGATACGGCAGAACCCACCCCGGTTATGGCGCCCGTCATACAAACGGTCGTGTTCAACATCGAGCAACACATGCCGGCCGAAATCAACCCGGCCATAGCAATCGATATTCAACAACACCCAGGCAACATGGATCATTGGGTCGCCAACAAAGCATAAGCCATCAAACCAGCAGCCTGGGGCACAACCAGTCACTTGCGACAATAAATAGCAGACCTCACACCACCTCCCGTATCGGTCAACCTCATACCAACTCCGGTTACAGCGGCCGGGCGCACAGTAGCGGCACCAGCTCGGGCACTCATAGCGGCAAGGGTTCCGGCGGACACAGTGGAGGTAGTTTTGGTAGCGGACATAGCGGCGGCGGGTTTAGTGGAGGCCATGGAGGTGGCCACTAGAATATGCCAGGAATTACTTTAGCCGCATACAAACAAACCTGTTACCGATGAAACTCAACCTGCACGTTACCTGCGTCTTCTGCCAGCTGTCCCTTCCATGCGTGGCCATAGATCACTTCATAACTTGCCGGAATTTTATTATCGGCATCACGCCATGACTCATAGGCTGCAAGCATAGCCCGATAATCACTCTTTGCTGTCAACCCTTTCTGGCGTTCATGAGAAGCATTGGTCGCACCGATTGCACGTAAATCATTCACAAGCGAAGTGACATTGTCGTACGTCAGGGTAAAAGTTTCTACATCCATTACCGGCTCTGCCAGACGAGCATGTAATAACATATCACCAATGTCATGCATATCCAGAAATGGGCTTACGTGTGCAGCCTGATCCACCTTTGCCCAACTATCCCGCAACTCTTTTAATGTATCCGGGCCAAATGTAGAAAACATCAACAGCCCACCCGGTTTAAGTACGCGCATAAATTCTTTCAGGGTATGTTGAAGATCATTACACCACTGAATAGTCAAACTTGAAAACAACATATCAACACTGTTATCGGCAACGGGTAAATTTTCAGCATCACCACATACCAAACGGGATGATTTTAAAAACCGCTTATACCAGGGTGAATGTTTATTGCGCTGCTGCAACATAGCCAGCGATAAATCCAGCTCTATAATTTTTGCTTTTTTATAACGCACCGATAAACCTTGCGCTATATAACCCGTGCCTGCACCCACATCAAGAATAACGCCGGGTTCAAGCTTTATAAAATCCAGCCTTTCCAGTATTCGACTCACAACTTCACGCTGCAATATAGCCGAATCATCATACGTTGATGCAGCCTTGTCAAAAGAACGACGTACTTTTAATTTATCAAACATGTTCTAAAAAACCTTTTACATGTTTCAGTGTTACAGCAAGATGGGAAACAAACGGCACATGGCCAGCCCCGGCAATCACCTCCACCTTACAATTATTTTTGACCGCATCATAAAACCCGGCAATGGATACCGGTACTAACTGATCACGCTCACCCAGCAAAACAAAACACGGTGTATTGGTGGAAAAAAATTCATCGCGCAAATCTGCGTGCATTAAAATATCCAGCCCTTGTTGCAAGGCTTGCCTATCCGGCTCACCATACGCAAACACTTGCTTGCGTAATTTCTTTAACGATTCTTTTGATTGCTGACAGGATAATGTTTGCAATGCAATAAATTGTAAAAGTGTTTTTCGATAATTCTGTTCCAGTGCTTTGGCAAAATCTTCAAGCACTTCCGCTTTCATGGCAGAGCTCCAGCCTGTTTGCTGCACAAAACAGGGACTGGTCGTTAACAAAATCATTGAACGCACCCGATCAGGTGCGATAGCCGCAAGGTGCATTAACACACTGCCACCCAGTGACCAACCAATAAAATGCGCCGCTTGAGGTACTTGCCTTAAAATCTGTCTTGCTGTTTCATCCAGCGTTAACGGGCAAGTCATTTCACTTTTACCGTGTCCCGGCAAATCAATCTTTATTACCTGATATGTTTTTGCAAGCTCCTCGGCAAACTCACCCCATATACCGGAATGCATTCCCCATCCATGCAACAACACCAGCGGTTCACCCTCGCCGCTTGATGCACTATATAAACCAGTATTTGTATTCATAACGCGGCTTGTTCCAGCGCATCAAGTAAAAACTCTACATGCTCCCGCTCATGGTCAGCATTAAACGTCACCCTTAACCGCGCCGTCCCTTCAGGAACAGTGGGTGGACGAATCGCAGGGATAACAATATCTTTTTTCCACAACGCATCACTTATTTTTATTGCCCTCTCGTTATCGCCAATCATAATGGGCTGTATCGCTGTTTCAGAATCCATTAACTGCAAACCCAACTGTTCTGCACCGGCACGAAAGCTCGCAATTAATTCTTTTAATTTTTCTCGTCTCCATGACTCCTGCTGAACGCGCCTTAAACTTTCACGACAAGCTTCGGCCACAGCGGGTGGTGAAGCAGTAGTATAAATATAGGCTCGTGCTTTATTAATAAGTGTTTCAATCAGATCATCACTTCCCGCAATAAATGCACCCGATGTTCCCAACGCCTTACCCAGTGTTGCCATTAACACCGGAACGTCCTCAGCACCCAGTGCCAATTTCTCCAGTGTACCGCGGCCATTTTCTCCTAACACACCAAACCCATGTGCGTCATCGACCATCATCCAGGCATCATGTTGGTTTGCCAACACAGCCAGTTTTTTTACCGGCGCAAGGTCACCATCCATACTGAACACTGCATCGGTTGCGATCAATCGATCGTTCGATTTTGATTTCGTTAATTTTTTTTCGAGATCACTGACATCATTATGCTGATACCGCTGCAAACGCGCCCCGCTTAACAATCCTGCATCAATTAAAGAAGCATGGTTGAGTCTGTCTTCAAACACAGCATCACCACGCTGCATTAACGACGACATGACCCCAAGATTGGCCATATAGCCCGTTGAAAATAACAACGCACGTGGACGCTGAACAAATTCGGCCAGTTCTTCTTCGAGCGCATGGTGGGCGCGACTGTGTCCGTTGATCAAGTGTGCCGCACCGCTGCCGACACCGTATGTTTCAGCGCCTTGTTGCATGGCCTTAATGACATCAGGGTGATGCGACAGGCCGAGGTAATCATTACTGCAAAAGGCCAGACATTTTTTTCCATCACGTATGACATGCGCGCCCTGCATGCCGTCCTGGACATGTCGCTGACGATACAGGTCGGCTTGTTTACGCTCGCGCAAGTTGATATTCAGGTCTTTCATTTATGTAATATTGATCTTTTTGTCGCCACTTTCAGTCAAAATAACCCGTAGGTTGGGCTGAGGTACGAAGCCCAACAGCCATTACCGGGCATCAAAAACCTGTTGGGGTTCGTGCCTCACCGCCAACCTATGAATATTTATTGCCTCAACATTCATTCTGTAACCTGTAGGTTGGGCTGAGGAACGAAGCCCAACAGCCATCGCCGGGAATCAAAAACCTGTTGGGGTTCGTGCCTCACCACCAACCTACGAATATTTATTGCCTCAACATTCATTCTGTAACCTGTAGGTTGGGCTGAGGAACGAAGCCTAACAGCCATTGTCGGGCATCAAAAACCTGTTGGGGTTCGTGCCTCACCGCCAACCTACGAATATTTATTGCCTCAACATTTATTCTGTAACCTGTAGGTTGGGCTGAGGAACGAAGCCCAACAGCCATTGCCGGGAATCAAAAATCTGTTGGGGTTCGTGCCTCACCGCCAACCTACGGATATTCATTGCCTCAACATTCATTCTGTAACCTGTAGGTTGGGCTGAGGAACGAAGCCCAACAGCCATCGTCGGGCATCAAAAATCTGTTGGGGTTCGTGCCTCACCGCCAACCTACGGGTTATCTTTATAACCTTAATCAATCTCATTGCAGTGAATGAATACCCAGACGATCGAACAATTCCATATCATGATCAGCACCAGGATTATCCGTCGTCAATAAACGCTCACCATAAAACATGGAATTGGCACCTGCAAGAAAACACAATGCCTGACACTCATCCGTCATTTCTGTGCGCCCTGCAGATAAACGTACCATCGACTTCGGCATGATAATTCGTGCAACAGCGATGGTTCTTACAAAATCCAGTAAATCCAGATCATCTACATCTGATAACGGCGTACCCTCAACCTTGACCAACATATTAATCGGCACACTTTCGGGATGCCTGGGCATGTTCGCAAGTTGCTGCAATAACGATGCCCTGTCTCTGCTCGACTCACCCATGCCAACTATGCCACCACTGCAAACACTCATGCCTGCATCACGTACACGTGAAAGCGTATCCAGCCTGTCCTGATAAGTTCGTGTGGTAATCACGTCGCCATAATATTCAGGCGAGGTATCAAGGTTATGATTGTAATAATCAAGCCCTTCATCTTTCAGACGTTGCACCTGATCATCATCTAACATACCCAGAGTCATACAGGTTTCCATACCCAGCTTTCTAACTTCGCGCACCATATCGAGTACATGAACAAAATCTTTTTCCTTCGGACTACGCCATGCAGCCCCCATGCAAAAACGGCTTGCACCTTTTTCTTTAGCAGCCTGTGCCTTCTCCACTACCTCTTCAAGTGCAATTAAACGCTCACGCTCAAGGCCGGTTTTATTTCGTGCGCTTTGCGAACAATAACCACAGTCTTCAGAGCAGCCGCCTGTTTTAATACTCAACAGGGTACTGACCTGCACAGCGTTAGGATCGAAATTTTCACGGTGTATCGTCTGCGCCCGGAAAATCAGATCATTAAACGGTAAAGCAAACAAGGCAATGATCTCGTCAATACTCCAGTCGTGTCTTAATTCAGTCATTATTTATTTCCTGTGTTGTTTTTTCTATTTCAAGTTCTTGCCAGTCATCCTTGCGAATACGCCATAAATCAACAATCGACCAGGGCACAATAATCAGCACCGATACCGCCCAGATAGCCAGATAATAATTCACACTGTCCTTGGGAATAAAAATTGCCGCCGCTACAATCAGGCCGGTTACACCATATATACGGTAGGCCGCTTGCTGGGTATACTCGCCAACCTTTTCGTTTGGGTGATGTCGGTTAAGGGCATAAACCACCATCGACATGGCCAGCCACAACATACCCACTGGTGGCAATAAAACCGCGATAATATTACCGTAATTAAATAAGGACGCAGCAAAACGACTGGATTTAGCGCTCAGTACTATCGTATCGGGTTTATCTGTGGCCTTTTCGCCAGGTTGATTCATAATCACGTCTCATTGCGTTAAGATAGTATTGCGGGCATGGTAACGCCCGGGCAGTATATGTCAACCAGAAGGGATGCATCATGGTTTACAAGTGGCTAAATAATAGCCTGAACAAGCTTTTCCCCTATTTTTGTGCCCTCTGCGGAGAACCCGCACAAGCACATATCGCTATCTGCAAAGAATGCCATAACAAACTGAAATATATAGATAATAAATGCACTCAATGTGCAATACCGCTAACTGGCACTGCAAAAAATAGTATTTGTGGCCAATGCATCATGCACGCACCTCATTTTGACCAGAGCACCAGTCTGTTTACCTATAACACACCGGCACGGCAACTTATCTCAAGACTCAAATTCCATAAAAAACTCAGTCTGGCTCATCTATTTGGTACACTTCTGGCGCAATTCATTGAACAACAAAACAGGGAAAACCTGCCCGACTGCATCGCCCCTCGCCCCTGTTCCCCTGTCACGCAAGCGACTGCAAGATAGAAGTTTTAATCAAGCCATTGAAATCGCCCGGCCGGTAAGCAATACGCTTGGCATCCCTCTGGCTTACACCTTATTTGAACGTATTCGCCACTCACCCGCGCAGAGCTCTCTCAGCCTTAATGCCCGCCAAAAAAATGTACGGGGAGCCTTTCGCATAAAATACAAAAAGCTCCCCGAACATGTCGCCATACTGGACGACGTTGTCACCACAGGTTCTACCTGCAATGAACTGGCTCGAATATTAAAAAAACAGGGCGTCAAAAAAGTTGAAATATGGAGCATTGCACGTGCAATACGTGATTAAGCATATCGTTTCCCCATTAAAGTGTTCATGGCTAATGCCGATCTAACATCCATATACACATTTACTAAACAAGCAGAGAACCCCATGTCTGATACTACACCGTCAAATGCACAAAACCCTGACCTCGACTGGAGTCAGATCCGCGAAACCATACAGATGCTTAACCTCGCCGTAGCTCAAATTGAAAATGCGATGCGCGAAGGAGACGACTCGATCAACACACTCACCGACTCATTTACCAGCATGATTGGTGGTTCAGAAGTTATCCGGCTTGCAGGAGAAGCATTAGATGATGGCAATGAAAAAAAAGCTATCCTCGAAAACTGCGAAGAAATAAATAAAAAAATGCAATCCACAATAATCGCATTTCAATTTTACGATAAATTATCACAACGTATCAGCCACGTATCAAACAGCTTATCTGCACTGTCTTCACTTGTCGGAAATCCACAGCAACTCTATAACCCGTTTGAATGGAAAGGACTACAGGAAAAAATAAAATCCAAATACACCATCGAAAGAGATCGGGAAATGTTTGATATTCTTTTAAATGGCGCAACTGTAGAAGAAGCACTGCAAGTTACACTTGAAAAATCGAAACAGATTGATGACGGGGATATTGAATTATTCTAGTAACGTTTTAACCAAACATCAGGATTTTGTGCCCTCATCTGAATTACCCACTTCCTGATCCACCTCTTCCTTATCTTGCGCACGTCGACGTTTTCGACTGGACTCTTTAAGTTCATCGCTATAAGTCCAATGCTCCATAGAAGAATGACCGCGCTTACCCCCACTCCCGCCTTCAGTTGGTCCTTTATAATTCGCCATGACTATTATTCCTGTTTTTTTATCTGCCGATTTAATACTACAAAAATTAATTCATCAAAAGTAAAACTTCTATTCAGAATTATTGGTAACCATTTAAAATCTTGGGTACACAGTACTTATCTGCCGCATTAAGGATTCCAGATGGAACGCCTACTAAATTTATTACACCTCCTCTCGCTACACAATCCTTTAATGGCGCATCATATCGAATGACTCGCTTGGTGTAAGCTGGACATACATCACCGCAAGGGTGTTCGGCTATAACTCTCATATTATTATGTGTACCTAATTCTACAGTCTGCCCCCACATATCATGTACATACGGACCAGAATAATAATAAGAAAGAATTTCTTTTTCTGAAATGGCTTTATTTTTTTTATTTCCATTATCAGCATCAGTAGCACCCATGGTATTAATAAACTCTTCAATCGTAATGCCTGCAAATACTACGTTTGAAAATAATATCGAAATAAAACCAATACATGCCGCCACGCCTTTTACATATGTAAAAAATCTTGTCTCCATAATATCCCTCCTTCATTTACTACGACACTGAATCTGTATTAACCAGGCAGACTCGCACAAAAATTATTTTTTTATCTTTTATTATCCTGACAATCTACATTAAAAAACCTGGCGGCAATGGGTCTTTACCATCACGGAGCTGTGATATAATATTACATGCATAATTTATCGGTAACGCAAAATCGGCATTCTGACCACTTCTATGTGAAGAAGCATTAATCTCTGCAATTTTCCAGGTACCATACTGATAAGCGGACCACCTGAGTTCCTCGAGTTTATGACTGCATCGGTTTGCAGCATCTTCATCTTGTTTAAGATGCTTCTCATATAGCCTTTCCTGACGAACCAGTGTTCATGATTTTAATAATCTATTTTTATCGTGCAATTCGTTCGTTTTTCTCGTTAAAATAGATTTTTTTCTTCAGGTTTCCTTGTACATCTCGTATTAATTGTATTCTCGAAAACCCAAATTTTTTGCTGGATATAAGTTTGCTATAGGCACCATAATAGGCTACTTCGATCTGATTATCGCGATCATCATATTTCCATGTAACACGTGATGCTACACCTTTAAGCAGAACGGACTGTCCTACCAGACCAAAATAGGCTACTTCAATCAGGTTGCCGCGATCATCATATTTCCAAGTGCGGCGTGCATCTCCATTTCCCTTACGCAGAATGGGCTTGCCATCAGCTCCAAAGTAAGCTTCCACATCCTGGTTGCCGCGATTATCATAACCCAATGTACGACGCGCAATTCCCCAGCCCTTATGCAAGGTTGGCTGTCCAGACAAGCCAAAATAGGCTACTTCGATCAGGTTACCGCGATCATCATATTTCCATGTACGACGAGTATCTCCATCACTCTTACGCAGAATGGGTTTGCCATCAACACCAAAGTAGGCTTCTTTATTCTGGTTGCCACGATTATCATAACCCCATGTACGACGGGCAACTCCCCAGCCTTTATGCAAAATAGGCTGTCCAGCCAAACCAAAATAGGCTACTTCCATCGCATTACCGCGATCATCATAACTAAATGTACGATGGGCAACTCCCCAAATCTTATGTAGAATAGGCATATCATCCGTGCCAAAATAAGTTTCTTTAGTCAGGTTGCCTCGATCATCATAATTCAACGTAATGCGTGATGCGCCTAAATCCTTACGCAGAATAGGCTTACCGTCCATGCCAAAATAGACTTCTTCAGTCTGGTTTCCGCGATCATCATAATTCAATGTAAAGCCTGATACGCCTTCATCCTTACTCAGAATGGGTTTGCCATCAATACCGAAATAAGCCTGTTCGATCTTATTGCCTAGATCATCATAATTCAGTGTGAAGCCTGATATACCTATATCCTTACTCAAAATAAGCTGTCCGCCTAGACCAAAATAGGCTACTTCAATCAGGTTTCCTCGATCATCATAATCAAATGTACGGCGGGCAAACCCCAAAACCTTAGACAGGATAGGCAGACCATCCGTGCCAAAATAAATTTCTTTGGTCGGGTTTCCTCGATCATTATAATTCCACGTAATACGTGATACACCTTCATCTTTATTCAGAACAGGCTGACCACCCAGACCAAAATAAGCTACTTCAGTCTCGTTTCCACGATCATCATAACCCTTTACACGACGAGCAGCTCCATCACTCTTACTCCGGACGGGTTTGCCGTCAACGCCGAAATACGACTGTTCTGTTTGGTTACCATGATCATCATAATTCAGTATAAGACGTGCAACCCCCCAATCTTTTCGTAAGACAGCATTTCCGTTAACGCCAAGAAAATCAAGACTTCCAATATTCCCATCAGAAAGACGGAATAAAACTTCGCTTGCAACCAATTGATCATTAAGAGCAGGTTTTTTATTAATATCCAGCCAATCTACTCGAGCCAGATCACCATGACTATTGTAAGCACGCTGTTGCATAGCAACACCTGTCTTTTCAACTAATGTTTTCGATTGGGCATCCAGGCTTTGTATTGTTTCTACCAATCCAGCTTCGTTATGTTCATAGCGACGGCCATAGGCTCCAAGAACATCACGAATACTGGCGCCGCCACCTACAGGCTCAAAAATACGCTTGGTAATATAACCGTTTTCATTAAAATGTAACCGGTGTTGCCCTATAGATGTACGACGATCTTTTTTGCCTGTCAATCCACCCAGTGAAGAACCCGCTGCTAATTGACGTTCCGCGATACCAAAACTTCTGGAAAATTTAAGAATAGCCTGCAGCCTGTCTCTGGAAAAATCATAACTGATTGTACGTATCTGCTTACCCGTATGGCTCTCCATAATAACTGACTTGATCACACCATTAACAATTTCATAACGCCACCTAGCAACTCCCTTACTCCATGCTTCATCCGGTGTTTCAAAATCACTGTTCAAACTTTCCATTCCATTAATACGTGCCATTTCGATAACATTACCAGCCTGCATTTTGAAACGATAAGTCGACTGGCGCTTCTTTTGCTGGGCTGCGCTCAGCCGACCCACGCCAAAGGGTATTTCATATTTTTTACCGAAATTTGAATAATAATAAGTTTTAATATGTAAGTAGGTATCCCAGTACCAGTAGCCACCGACAAGAATACTAAACAAAAATAGACTGATAACAGATACATTCAACCGTAATTTCTGTTTTCGACGCTGTTCATCACGCTGAGCAAGGTCATCAAATCGCACACCAAGTAACGCAGCGGCAATACGCAACAGAGCACGGCGCTCAGTGTGCTTCAGCTTTTCATCAGTGCGAGGACGCACATCAGCAGCAATGGGTTCAATCTCTTCCCACTCGTAAGTAAAACTACCATCGGATTGTTTTTTCTCGATGCGTCGTCGACATAACTCTGACGGGAAAGAGTCTTCCGGCTCTCCTTCCACCAACAAGGCAAGAATATGATCACCCTTGCCCATTTCCTGAAACAGTTCGATTTCACGTCGAACCCAGCGCGACTCAGGCGTGCTGGGCGAACAAATAACGATCAGGTAATCACTAGCCGTCAAGGCATCCTTGATCTGATCAGAAAGATCATTCGAAGCAGGGATTTCATCTTCGTCACGAAAGAGTTTTGGAATGCGTTGCGGATAACCCAGCTTCTGTAAAGGTCCGGGCGTACGATACGTCTCCAATAACTGCATGATACGCATTGCCCAATGACGATCAAGGGTCACATGCCGATAGCTTATAAAAGCTGAATAACGTTGCGGTTTACCTTGTCGGGACATAAACTATTTTCCTGTCTTTCAAATGTGCAAAATATATAAATTCATTACGGTTATTTATTACATTTATGGTCATAATATTTATTAAGTCGACCATATTCTAATTAAGTTCTTTCAGCATCACATAGAATTATTAAAGTTATATTTACATTCAATTTTCGTAACTCTTCAATGGACATAACATATATATAATCACCCGACTTGGCATTGTATTTTTCAGGCATCTAATTATCCTCCTGATATTTTTTATACCTCATTTCATACTCAAATGGCCCTATAATTTCACCACCCCACAATTCAAATTTTATAAATATTTTTTTCCCCTCACGTTCTTCTCTGGTTGCTATGCTTGGGTTTATTTGACAAAGAGCGAAACTCATTCCTTTTACATACTCCTTACCATTAATAGAACAATATAGCTTTGTCCCAGTGTTCCAGAACGTATGGCCTCCAGCTACACTAAGTACAGGGGAAATTTTAATTTTTACCCCAAACTGGCCGGGATAAACTGATGCAGCAGGCACTGGTCTGAATAGATTTTTGTTCAGGTCTTTGTTACTGATCACAACCTTGTCGCCATCTTGTTGATTCTGGACTGTTGTAGCCACGTTTTTCCTTAGCGAGGTAGCTGCGTAGTACACAGCTGATAGTATGCCAAGAAACACAATGCCACCGATTGCCAGCAACATATTCTTTTTTCTGATTCGCCTTCTTGTTCTACCAGCCAGCTGTGCGATTTCACCATGTTCAATTGATTCTGCAATGATCTCAATATAATCCGGCAGTTGTCCCTTCCAGGCGTCGACCCATTGTACCGATGAAACGAAGAACTCCAGTTCTGCGCCTGGCGGGACCTCCTCGATCCTGACAGGGAAGATAGGCTTGCTCTTTCTGAAAGCCAGTTCTATTTCATTGCGCACAGCGCCAGATTGATTAGCTTCGTCGGAGAGTAACAAAATCAGGCATTTCGATGTGCTAATGCCATAACTTATTTCGTGACTATATGATTTTGAGGGACGAATATTCCTTGGTGCAATCCAGCAATTCAAACCCTTGCTCTCCAGCAGCTCGACCAACTCGAGTGCCTTATCAATATCCTTTGAAGCGTGACTAATAAAAACTGCAAATTTTTGTTGCTTGTCTAACATTGTTTACCTTATTTCAATCCTTATTTTACGGGTAGAGCCTGTACATTACTTTGCCTGCCATCTGTATATATAATCCGTGCATATACTGTTTTCCCAGCACCGGGCATTGTCACCTGATCTTTAAATACTTTATTGGCTACCGCTGTTGTTTGATAAAGGCTGGACGGCTTATCATGTGGAACCTGGATAACATATTTATTGGAAAAATCATCGTTAAAACTGTATTCCAGCCGACCAATGCCAGCCTGATTTTGCTGCAATTCGAAAGTAACCCAGCAGTTGGTTGTGGCCGGAAATGTGAGTCCTGTCATATCAGTACACGAACTGAAAAACTTTGTAATTGCTGACATTTTCTGCCGTGTTGATTGCGACACATAGTCTAGATAATCTATGTCGTACTCAAATGGGCCAACGATTTTTCCATCCCACAACTCAAATTTAATAAACAATTTTTTCATTTTCATCGCAACCAGTGTGTCCTTATGCATTTCCATCCGTATTCCTGCATATCCCTCGCCTTTCCTGTAATCCTTACCATCAAACGAGTAACTCATCACTGAACTAATAATCTGGGCCATATTGCTGGAGTTGCTTAACCTCGGTGACATTTTTATCTCTATATTTATTGTATGCACCATCCCGGAGTTATCATAAAAGAAAATCTCGGGTTTGAAATCGTCCTTGCCAGGTTTTATGGTACTGATTTCAGACTCAGTACTGCCTTTTGGCTGAATTGTCGCTACAGGTATATTCTCTTTTATCTGAACAAGTTCACTGAATATCAACCCTAGTATACCCAGTGACACAAGACCACTGACCAGGAGCAATGTTTTTTTGAACCGCATGCGTTTTGTTGTGCTATCTACCAGTTGTGCTATTTCACCATGCTCGATGGATTCTGCGATGGCCTCGATATAATCAGGTAGTTGCCCCTTCCAGGCTTCGACCCATTGCACCGAGGAGACAAAGAATTCCAATTCTGCGCCCGGCGGAACCTCCTCGATCCGGACAGGGAAGATGGGTTTTTTCTTTCTGAAAGCCAGTTCTATTTCATTGCGCACAGCGTCAGATTGATTGGCTTCGTCGGAAAGTAGCAGGATCAGACATTTCGATGCGCTGATGCCATGGCTGATTTCGTGGCTATAGGATTTTGAAGGGCGGATATTACGCGGCGCAATCCAGCAGTTCAGGCCTTTTTTTTCCAACAGCTCAACCAGTTCAAGCGCCTTATCTATATCTCTCGATGCATGACTAATGAAAGCTGCAAACTGTGTAATATTGCTCGACATATCTTTTTCCTGAGTCTATTTAACTGCTATTTTGGTAATTCGTATCTATGGTGCGTTAAAAATGCTGTCATGATTCAGCACCTTTGCTAGCAATATACTTCAGATAATTCAGTTCATACCGGTAGGGCCCTATATTTTTTCCATCCCAGAATTCAAATTTTATATAAAGATCATTGTTTTTCATTAACGACAGGTTTTGTTGATTAAGCTTTATTTTCATATAACTAGCGCCAATCCCTCTTTTATAGTCTTTTCCATTGAATGAATAATAGAGGGTTGTTGCATCGCTATTCGGATTAGTAAAATGAGCATTATCAATTAGCCTGGGTGAAAATCGTATACTAATACTTATATCGCCCTCATTATAATGACTAAAGACAGGCCTGAAATCATCCTCTTCAAAATCTTCCATACTCAAGGTGCTACTAACACTACCGGGGGACTGCGGGCTCACTACAGATATATTCTTCTTTATTGAAAGGAGTTCATTGATGATCAATATCAATACCCCCAACACAACAGCGGAAGCAATTAAATACAATGTATTTTTTAATTTAACCCGCTTCGGGGTTTTCCCTACTAACGGTGAAATCCTGCCGTGTTCAATAGAATCAGCAATACCTTCAATGTAATCTGTCAAACGGCCTTTCCATGCATCTATCCATTGTACCGACGAAACAAAGAATTCCAGTTCTGCACCCGGAGGAACATCTTCAATCCGGACGGGGAATATGGGCTTCTTGTTTCTGAAGGCCAGTTCTATTTCATTACGCACACCATCAGAATGATTGGCATCATCCGTTAACAAAAGAACCACACATTTTGAATCACTGATACCACGGCTTATTTCGTGACTATAGGATTTTGACGGACTGATATTTCTCTGTGCAATCCAGCAGTCCAGCCCTTTCTTTTCCAGGAGCTCAACCAATTCAAGTGCCTTTTCATAATCCTTAGACGCATGACTGATAAACGCAGAATAAGTGTTGTGCTCTGATGACATACAACGTTCCTTTATTATAAATATATCAAGAATTAGCTATATGTGATTATTAACATTAAAAATATTATAAATAAACCTGTATTTCAATAATGCATATACTCCCTAACTATATATCCTTATTATAATATCCAGCCTGAATAGATTATTTACGATATAGCCTGTACTACGGTTACTCTTGAATAATGAATATTTATCAATGTGCGTACAATATTATTACCCTATTTTGTATGCGAACCCTGAACACATAGAGCGATTAGCAGATACATACCTTGCTGTACGGCATATCGTTTCAAGTCAATACATCAACTAGGCCAGCCAATATAAATGTATCATTCATATTCAGGCATCCATCAGAGATGCAAAATGAAATGAACAGTCATGCAACACAATATAATTCGGCCTCTACGCCTGTATTATATTTTCACCCGTGTATTGCCAGCCTTCATCATCAACTCCTCCTGGCAGATCGAATTGTAATAGCTCATTACAGCTGCGAAATCACAATTTTTATTTACAACTTGTTCATTAAATATCAAGATGGGTACTATAATTATACTCCAGCTTATCCATGGGGGTTTTCCGAACTTGAGAACAGCACTGTATGGGATTATAAGCATTAGCTAATTATTTAATGTAGCGCAGAAACTATCTGTGAAAAATTACCCAAATGCTCCATATAATTAATAAAATACAAAAAATTACCATTGTCATTTTCAGGACATTCGTCTGAATTCAATGTTAGTATGTGTAAAAGTCACTGGTATTTAATATGCTATTCGATGAAAAGCTCAGAGCCCTGCTGAAAAAACGTATTCTTCATCCGGAACAGTTAACAGAAATAGATAGTGAAATTATAAAATCTTACACAAAAGTACTCACTATACTTAAAACTGATCTGGCTGATTTCAGTAAAACCACAAAAGAATATGGTGTCATACATACCCTGGCACTACTCGAACTCAAAAATATTCTAATTGAACCCATCATGCAGCACTACAAGGGGCGATTACTTAAAGATGAGGGAGATAGCCTTTTTATCGCATTTGAATCACCAGATGATGCTCTCGCAACCGCCATCAATTTTAAAAATGCAATTAGTAACCATAATCAGTCAGCTGAAAACAATTATAAATTCAATGTGTGTCAGGGGCTTGCTACAGGTGAGGTCATTGATGTTGGGAAAAATGCTTTCGGAGATGCTGTTAATATTGCCTCGAAACTTGGTGAAGATCTGGCAGACGGCTCACAGATCTTTGTCTGTGAAAATGTACATAAATATTGCCAGGCATTACCCGGTATAAATTTTATCGAACATCATGCTGAAATATCTGACATTACCCTGCACTATTACGAAGTAACCTGACTAAATAAAAAATTAGTCACATACTAAATATGCTTAATCTTATTCCAATATTTTCAAGCTTGACAGATAGTGAATTACATGAGATTTCCAGTCGTGTCATTACGCGCACCTACCCTAAAAACACGACGATTATTCATGAAGGCGAAAAATCTGAATCACTTTATATTATACAATCCGGCAAGGTAAAAATAATTATAAATGATGATGAAGGTAATGAATTTATAATCGATTTACTTGGCCCGAATAAATATTTTGGTGAACTGGCTCTGCTAGACCATGGTCCACGCTCTGCAACAATCGTAACCATCGAGCCTACCGTGCTATCAGTCATACAAAATAAAGACTTTAGTGAATGTCTTTCTAACAGCCCGTCAATGTCGATTAATCTTATGAAATCAATGACTACACGAATCAGGGAACTGACCGACAAGATCCGATCACTGGCTCTGGTCGATGTACGCGGCAGGGTGATTGACACAATTATGCGACTCGCGATAATCAAAGATAATAAACTGGTGGTTGCCGAGAAACTTACACATCAGGAAATTGCCAACATGGTAGGTGCATCACGCGAAATGGTTACAAAAATACTCAATGATCTTACTGAAAAAAAGTATATATCAATTAAAAATCGCGAAATTATTATTCATAAAAAACCCCCGCTGGATTTATAAATATTATCTTGACCCGTGTGTCAGGCCTTGGGTGGCTCGATAACACGATCACGATGAATCAATAACCAATCGCCATTACCAGCTAATGCTTCTTTTCCAATTTCAAATATAATCCGCTTTGCCTGCAGTCCATTATCTGTATTGTCCAACTGATCTTTCGCTCGGGTAAACAGATGTGCCATTAGTTCATATTGCTTTTCATGTTCTTCAAAAGCCATTTTACTGGAATAGTGTTCATAAACCGCTGCCCCCGCTGGCAGCAACCCCATTAACACAATAAGAATCTCATTGCGGACGGGCTCCATAACTGCAAAATCCGGAATCATCGTCACGAGTAAAGCACTGGTAAACGTAATAGCCAGCGTTGCCAAAAATGAATATTCCAGCATAGTCTTCCTTGTTTTTGATTTGTTTTCCTTAATCTTGCTGGTAAACCATTCACCCTGATTCTCAATCCAGGCTTTTTGTACCAGCGCATAATCAGCGTCACACTCACAGGAAATATTATTGATCGATATGCCTTTAAATGCTTCACGTATCCAGTCAAGCTCGGAATGATATTTCCTTAGATAATGATGATGAACATTCTCCCGCAGACCACCAATTAACCAATAAAACTGTATCCGTATGCCCTCTGCAAGCGCTCTGTAATCCAGGTATCGCTTGTCATTACCAAGCAAACGCACAAAATAATATGCACTCAGACCAAAAATAAACGCACCGAGGTATATCCATAACATAAGCCCTCCATGCCATACATGGGCATATATTTCATAGGATAAAACCATTATCATCGCCATAATTGCTATCAATCGTAATGCAGGTATCACACCTGCCAGGCCCCTCTGGCTTTTCAGGGCCAGCACATCGGCATTTATATAAGCTTCCATCATCCTGTCAATGGTAGACAAGTTATTTTTATTATACTTTTCCCTGACTTTAGCAAACTTATCCTGCATTGAAGAAGGCACCAGGGATTCACGCGAAGACAAATATTCTTTTTCAGTGATATTTCCGGACGTAATAGCAACATTAAACCCGTTTATTTTTTTGAGGATTAATTTATATTTTACTTCTGTTACCTCAAACGGATAATACTTAAGCCAATCCTCATTTGATAAATTACTATCTTCATCCTGCCTGACTATTTTAAGATGAAACACAGGGCCGGTTTCAGGTAAATCAAGCGGGTTAGGGAGATCAAACCTTTGCATCCATTCTTCTGTGTCTTTTAGCTTCAATGGCAGGCCGTTCATAATCCCGCTTAAGCGAAAATTCACTATCTGGCTGGTGCCACCAGTTTTTTTTGTGTCTTTACCATCCCAAAGTGCGAGTAAAATATGACATTGCCTGGCAACGTATGCCCCTACCAATGCGTACTGCTTTTCTCGAGAACATGCATCGGCCTGCACTGATTCATTACTGCATCCCTCGACTAAAGGCAATACAAAACTATTTTCAGCCGCCAGCAATAGCTGTTTAAACTCGTCACATGATTCGTTATTCGAGAAATCCTTCATGTATTCATCCACATGAAAAGGCAACGGTACAACCAGTGAAACGCCCATCTCTACCGAAACACTTGCCGCAATACGGTCAGCCCCCTCGGCCAAAGGCGATATCATAATCAATGGAGTATCAGGGTAATCCTCTCTGAACTGGTTAATCAATTGACGTATTCTTTTTTTCAGGACACCAATATTACCTTTATGAATATCCCTGTGTCCGGTAATACCAATCACTATAGGTACCAGGCCTTTTTCACCCACTTTATTATCCACAAAAATCACCGTTTTTTATTTTAATATTCCTGTCCAATGCCGCCATTAATACTTTATGGGAGAGGCTCTCCGGCTTTTAATAATACAGATGACATATTGACAACTGCATCAATATCTTTTTGCTTCTCTTCATCTGGCAAAAGACTCCAGGGTACCAGACATGGTGATAGCTTTTTAGCATTATCCTTACATCCCGATGTATACCGCCACCCTGATAACAGCCTATCCGCCATCCATCGCTGATGTTCGATGACAGCCATCTTCTTTATCTGCTCTGTGTTGAAACAAGGTTTTTTCTTATCATCGCAACTGCCATCTATTTCAATCCCCAATACTCGCAACTTCACGGATATATGATCAGCCTGATGACGATTAGCATCTTTTAATGTTTCTGGTAAATCCTTCCAGTCAACAAGCGATTGATTTGTTGCTGCTGATCCTCCTCGTGCTATTTCACTATTTACATAATTCTCATGAACCATTCTTGCCATTCGATCCAGACGATCACCGATAACTGAATCATATTCACACGCGCATTCCAGCATATCAAAAAAATGTATTTGATTATCAATCAACAAATCATCCCTGACCCACTGACTAAGCCCTGTCTTGCTAATAATATTGGCGATAACAGTAATATTTTCAGATAACCTACAATACGAGAGCTTTCTAATAAATTTAATGGTCTCAATTTCAGAGTCTATGCAAATATAGATCACATCAGGCGTGCATGCATCAAACGTACTTTCAAGCTCCTCATCCGAGATATAATTAATATCCTTATTCTGAAAATCAACAATGAATCTCTCACCTAATGATGAAAACCTGTTCCTGTACTCTTGTACATCAACATCAGAATATAAGCCGACAAGTTTTAACCTAATTATATTATCTTCTGTATAGTGTCCCACCCTGGCTACTTGCGCCACCAACTCACTAGCAAGCTTTCCATTTCCGTAGATAGTTATTATTTTTGATTCGGGTGGATTATTATTATACCGATCAGGCCCATATAACTCGCAAATCTGCCTCGCTGCTTTTTCATAAATATTAAATAATCTTGCACTAAAATTTGCATAATCCAGCGAAAAAAGTTTTGTTTCATAAAAACAATTTTTCAGCCTATTATCCAGCACATGGACATAAACCTGCAAAACATCTGCCCTGTCCAGCGAATCAAGCTCATTAAACACAGTGGATGCAATTTCGATATTTACCTGATCAGACCCTGTTACACAAAGCAGGAACTTCGCTCTGGCAATTCCTGCATTTAACAGAATAGATTTATCCCTTGCATTGCCTTCCAGAATAGTGGCGCCATCACTTTTGACTGCATTAATCTGGTCATTACTATTATCAACTTCCAGAATAACTACGGTATAACCTCTCTCAATAAAGTCTCTGGCAAGATTTTGTCCTTTTAGACCCAGTCCACAGATAATCACATGGTCTTTATATCTTCTTGTTCTGGCAAGCTTTATTTTTTCATGGGCAAAAATCCATATACCTTTTATTGCTGCAATACCAACAACTAATGGAGAGAGCCAGCGGCTAATATCCAATTGATAAGGGATAGGGGGCTTATCCGCAATAGAGTCAAACAAAAATAGTCGAAACGAATAATACAATAAACCTGAAAAACTATGATTAATATTTCTGGCTTCAAAATAAATGGCATAACCTACAACACCTAAATACAGACAAGCTATTGCAACAATCCCGATAATTAACCACCCATACTCATGATAGAAGTAGCTAAATGCTTTTCTGGCTCGCCTTTTAGTCATGATTACTGAAAACCTTTTTTATTTTAGAACCACTCTCAACAACTAATATAAAAATATTCTAAATCCTCAAATCGGAATACAACCCTAACGATCAAAATTATACACATGCACCTGAACGTTTCATTTCCTCAATACGTTCATACACACTTTTTTCATATTTAATGAACTGCTCTTGATAACCTGGCTTCGTTCCTATAAAAACACCCATACTAAATAGTCTGCCATTTACTCCGATACAGTCTCTTGAGGACAAATCGGCCTCAATCGCATTTACATAAGTCGCATAGGTATCTGAATCCGATTTTAAAAACAAAGCATATATTGCATACGCCAGTAAAACAGCTGAACCCAACACTACAATAGTATTCTTCATATTACGTCTCCTGTCTTAACTTCGTTTATATTATTATTTTCCCAAGCTAATACAAGCATTAATACTATCTAGCTTACAAATAAAATCAATAATGTATCCCTCTGGGTGCACTCTGTTATTATTCCTGCTTACCTGTTAAAACGATTCAGGTTTATTGCTTTTTTATAACTACTGTACCAGCCAACTTGTCATGCCAACCCTGCTTTCTTTTATCAATACCCACCCATATTAAGCCAAGAAACAAAGGAATCATGGATACATAATAACCGAGATAACGCACAATGAATTGACCTGTAGATGGTTTATTACCTGATTTTGCATCCACTATCACTAAGCCGGTTAGCATTTTCCCGGGAGTTGCCGACTTGTAAACCCAAAAAATAATAACCACCAATGCAGGTAACACATAATTAAGCATTACATCCCAAAAACCCTGAATAAACCCTTCACTCAACCAGTAATCATTTCCATATATGACCGTAAGTACTGGAAAAATTATTACTAATATAAAAACGGTATCAATTAATGCGGCTCCGACTCTAATCCAGAATCCTGCGTATTTCTGTTCAGTCATTTCCATCTTCTCCTTAAGGCATAACAACTTAAATCCGCTAGCGCATATCACTGCATCATAAAAAATATTTAAACAGTAAGCCGCGCACCGGGTAATCCAATCTGCTCGTTGATCTGGCTAACTATAAATCTGGCATCCCTATTCTTTTCTGGTAATCATTTACGAAATAACTTGATACAATATTAACTCTTTTGTATCAATAAAAACATACTCAACGATTACCGTTTTTTACTATACCTCATACTCTAATATGAGATGCTCGGCGCCTTGTGCAGGTATTCACTTCCCATCACCTGCTTCAACATAAAGTCAGCAACATCTGCACGTGAAATTTTTATAGTAAGTGACTTATCGCTCACCACAAAACCATCCCAGTACGAACCCGTATACTTACCACTCGTCAAGGATGCCGGCCGGACAATTGTCCAGTCAAGCGTACTACTCCGGACATGGCTTTCCTGAATTTCGTGATCTGCATACACGTATCGCAACATCGTTGGAAATATAATGTACTTATAGTGGAACGGTAATAATTCACGACTGTCACCACACCCTAACCCGGACAGACAAATAAGGCGACTAACCTCTTTTTTCTCCATCGCATTAATAATATTTTTTGTGCCCTTCGCCCTCAGTTTTTTATTATTCGTCAATGGCGTACCTAATGCACACAACACTGCATCTTGCCCCGTTATCGCTTGCTCCACCAAAGCACGATCCAGCACATCACCCTTTACTACCTTCACCCCCGGATGATCAGCCTTGATTTTCTCCGGCTTACGTGCAAATGCCGTAACATCATGACCTTTTTCAAGGGCCTGGGCTACAAGGTGACGGCCTGTACCCCCTGTTGATCCAAATATAATCAATTTCATTCTATTCTCCTTACTCATTTAACTGCGGATAAGCATTACCCATCATCAACTTGACACCATGTCAATTGACATAGTGTCAAGCATGGTATAAACTTTACAGTATGTCAAGTCGAAAAACAGATACCCGAACACGCATCCTGGAAGCAACATGGCAACTCATGGAACAACGCCTGGGCAAGAGCATCAGCATGAGCGATGTCGCCAAAGCGGTAGGCATTTCACGGCAAGCGGTATACCTCCACTTTGATTCACGCACTGAATTAATGATAGCAACGTCAAATTACGTTGATGAAATCAAAGGCCTTGATGAACGCCTCAGTCAATTCAAGGCGGCTTCAACCGGCATCGAACTACTTGAGGCCTGTGTTGATGTGTGGGGAAATTACATACCAGAAATTTATGGCCTCGCAAAGGCATTACTTGCCACCCGTGATACGGATGAAGCAACCGCCGCCACATGGAATAACAACATGCGCTGCCTGCGTGATATCTGTAAAGAAACTATCGACGCACTCGAACATGAAGGAATACTTGCTAATGAATGGTCGCAGCAAGACGCAATAGAAATGTTCATGACAATCATTTCAATTCAGAACTGGGAACAACTAACAATTGAATATGGCTGGTCAACAAGCGAATACATAGCGAGAACGAAGTTACTATTAAAACGAACCTTTATTAACTCGTCCACACCAAAACAATAGCTTCAATCCAGCAGGACATACATAATAATGTGAAAAATAAATAATCTGTTATTAATGTACTCATATTCAAAAGCTGCTGTGCATCAAGAGCTTATAAACCAGAAAAGTCCAATCAGCGCAGCTGTTAATACAACACCGGGAGTGATGCCTGCGATCCTGACTGCCGTTGAAAGATTTCTGAATTCCTTAACCGTTACAGCTAGTAAATAGAGTGCGATTAATACGCTCACCCCAAGCATGATTAGCAAGACTAAAACGGTAGATGCTGCCCCTGCAAATCCGCCTTCCGGATTAGATACAAACCGTGGAACGATAAATGAAACAACCGCTAGAATAGTACAAACCGAAAACAGACGGTAAATTTGTTTTTCTGTTTTTGTTAGCAACGCTACCTCCCTGCCTACGTTAAAGCTATGCCTACACGAAATTGCGTAGCAGCTTATTGGTTAGCTTGATCGCCTTATTGATCAATAACCAATGCACTCCGTGTCTGCTATATTACTCAGCTCACTTACATTTAATTTCCACGCGTCGATTGAGAGAGCGACCCGCGTCAGTTGAGTTGCGGGCAATCGGCTCTTTTTCACCGCGCCCCAGTGCTGATATCCTGACAGTATTGATGCCACGTGTAACGAGTGCCGTTACTACTGCCTCTGCACGTCTTCTCGATAGTTGTTCATTGTATTTGTCCGAGCCTTCACTTGACGTATGACCAATGATTGTAATTCCAGAAGTGGTAGCAGATTTCAGATTTGAAAATAATGTATCCAGAAGCTCACTGGACTCTGGCTTGATCATCGCCGAATCAAAGTCGAATTGAATACCATGCACAATGGAATTGCATCCGAGTGAAGGGGGCGGTCGTTTTGAGCATTCGGTCACGATACGGGGCGCATCAACTCCGGTATACAAGCGGAAAGGTGCACCATTAGTGGATCGTACGCCAATAATATTACCCTCACTGGAAA
>JAADHQ010000105.1 GCA_013151795.1 Gammaproteobacteria bacterium
AAGACAGCGAAGACATCCTGGCACTTGCTCCTATGGCCGTTGTCCCCTCACAGTCGCATCGTGGAATTGGATCCGAGTTGACCCAGGCTGTTGTCGAAAAGGCAAAAAAACTGGGGTATAAAGGCATTGTTGTTGCCGGGCACCCGGAGTTTTATCAGCGATTCGGTTTTGAAACGGCGACTAAATGGGGGCTGGATACTAACTTGTCGGTTTCGAATGATCTGGTAACGGCCATGGAACTGGAAAGTAATTGCTTTAAAGATGGCGGAAATATTATTTACCCTGCTTTATTTGATTGTGTATATTGATATAAATTAAAGGGTGGGTGGAACCATCAGAGGCTTATTAGTCTTCGTACCACTTATTAGCCTGATCGATTAAATCCTGTTCAAATTTTATTTCTTCTTTCTGATTAACTGGCGAGTATTGAAAGCGGGAATAATTGCCGGTATTTTCAACCAGTCGAGTGAGTTGTACATTCATCATGTTGCCATGATCATTCAGTATAAGGGCATCACCAACCTTGTAATGTAACGTTGGTGTGATAATGGAGGCAGGTTGCTGTATAGACTGCATCTCCGGCAAACTCAGGCAACTGTATTCTTTCCTGTTACTGATACGCCCGTTCATTAATTTACTACTGATCGTGCTGGCATTAGGAGACAAAATCTGAATGCCCAGTTTTAATCCCTGATGCCGTAAATATTGCATCCAGCGTACAACACCAATTCTCCAGATATTGTCTTTATTTCGCCCCACTTCTTTTATGCCAACGACTTCCCCAATTTGTGCATTTGAGCTTTTATCGTGATCCCATAATAGACAGTAACCTCCTGCGCCGACATTCAGGGTTTTCCATGAGTGATAACTGTAGCTGGGGTCGGGTAAATTGCTGTATTCCCTTGCCCTGATCATTTGTGGTTGGTGGGCCTGTGCGTGCGGATTATCTCCTTGTTTCCAATAACGATTATTTGATTCATCTATGGGTTCAATACTAAAGGTGGTATGCGTGATGTCCAGTGGATTGCGCGTATCATCAATCAGATGGTCTTGTTCCTTTTCTTCGATCTCTTCCTCTACTTCCTCTGCTTCCACTTCTTCTGCTGCTTCCTCTTCCTCTAACTGGTTCTTGTTTTCCTCAATAAGGTAATGAGTACTGTTTAATCCAATACTGATATCGATATCACCTGTATTTGGTGATCTTGAAAAACTGCGTTTTTCTCTTGAGTCCCATGCCGTTATTAGTAGTTTATATAAGTGATATTCGCGGCTTTTTGAAGAGGTGGAGGACGAATAGGGTTCCTCATCCGGTTGGGTCAGAAGAAACCTCAAGTGTTGTATCAAATCAGACGTGTCGATGAAGCGACATACGTTGTTTTCCAGGGTTTTAATTAAACTCAATTGCACAGGGGCTTTGTCCTGATTAAGGCACGTGACAAAATTAGCGGTGCCTGATCCAACCTCGGCCGGGTTAAGCAAGCGAGTTGAGTGCGACCATTCAGTCAGTAACGCATGAACAATTTCAATCTCGTTTTTACCCAGGTGATAAGGGTTAGAAAGTGAGAGCAACATGCTTTCTTTATATTTACTTTCAATTGAGGGTTTGCTTACATTTTTAAGGTGTTCAGATTTAACGCTCTGTCTGGATAAGCCTTTTTCCTCTGCGAGGTAGTATAAAGCGTGTATTTCACTCCATAACAATGCAGGCTCTGGTGCATATATCTGATAATGGGTTAGTAATATTTTATCCAGAGAATCGATAGCGTGATAGATTGCTGATACCGTTATTTTATTTTCATAGAAACGTTTATGTTGTAACAGGTTAATTGCAGCGATTTTATAACCGATAGCCCATTCAGAATACATCGCGATAGAACGATCGATATATTTTAAAGCTCGCGAGCTTAGCGGGAAAGATTGACCAACATAATTTGATTTTAACGAGTCAACACAGTGGCTAAAGGTATCGTATAATGCATCCATGGCTTTAATGCGAGAAGATGGAGACATGTGAATGCGGTTAATGTGTGATAACGCAGAAAACAGTTTTTTTGTTGTCGAATCAGGATCCCCGAGAGGCAGAGAACTCACCCAGATAGCAATTTGCTTGGGTCGGGTATCAAACCAGCTTTTTTCTCTTTTTTGCTCTGGAACGAGAAGTTTCGACAAATCTGGCAAGTTAGCCATTAAAAATACCTTAAAAGCATAAAGTTACATAGTTATGACGGCATAATTCACAAAAAGCTGTAGATTTTGTAATCACGAGTTGAAATTTACACCGAAAATAGGTGTTTAGCCAGTTAAGTAACCGTGTTTTATCGGCTGAAAATGCCCATTTATCATGTTTTTAACCCATGAAACCGGAAATAACGGGTGTTTTTGATGGTTCACCGGCTATTTCCTGCACCAGGCGCGGCACGAGGTAACCCGGTAGACGTGCTTGCAAGCTTGTTATCAGGTTTTTTGCCTGTGGTTTTCCGACATCAAAATGAGCAGCACCTGCTACCGGATCCAGCAGGTGAAGGTAGTAAGGTAAAACTCCGGCTGAAAATAGCACCTCGCTTAATTTCTGTAAAGCATCGGCTGTGTTGTTAATGCCAGCAAGCAAAACAGATTGGTTAAGCAGGGTAACACCTGCATTTTTCAGGCTCTGGAGAGCATCGATAACAGAAAAGTCGATCTCCTGCGCATGATTACAATGTATAACCATGACAATATTAAGTCGACTTTTTCCTATCCAGTTTAGTAACTTATCACATATTCTGGATGGCAGAACAACGGGTATACGTGAATGGATGCGTAATGTTTTGATATGCGGAATTGCTTCGATCTTTTGTACGAGTTTTGATAAGCGCGTATCACTCAGAGTGAGAGGGTCGCCACCACTCAGGATGACTTCGCTAATCAGGGGGTTATCGCGCAAGTAATCCAGAGCACCAGACCAGTCAGATACAGCGGCATGAGATGCATTGTAGGGAAAGTGCCTTCGAAAGCAATAACGACAGTGAATGGCACACGCACCCGTCGTAATGATAAGGGCCCGGCCATGGTATTTCTGTAATAAACCCTGAGCAACAACAGACTGTTGATCTGCAACCGGATCATGATTAAATCCGGGCACCGATTGCATTTCAGCACAAAGAGGTAAAATTTGTCTGAGCAGTGGATCATCAGGGTCAGATTTTTTTATTCTGTCAGCATAGGCGATTGGAATTCTTAGGGAAAATTCTTCATGCGCAATATCGCTTATGTCCGTATCTGCGCGATCAAGATGAATATAACGGAGGAGGTCATCAATATTCAGGATCGATTCAGCCAGTTCACGTTGCCAAAAAGGGGTCTGCCGTATTGTGTCAGTTCGGGTTATCATAGAGAGATTGTAAAATTAAAATTATCGTTAAGGAACGGGTAAATTAACATGGCTTCATATAGTACAAGTGAATTTAAAGGTGGTTTGAAGATTATGCTCGACAATGACCCTTATGTCATTGTCGAGAACGATATCGTCAAGCCAGGTAAAGGGCAGGCATTTAATCGGGTTAAAGTACGTAACCTGAAAACAGGGCGCACTATTGATCGAACCTTTAAATCAGGCGAGTCGGTAGAAGCGGCTGACGTGATGGAAACCAGCATGCAGTATCTCTATACCGACGGAGATTTCTGGTATTTCATGGACCCCGATACCTTTGAACAAATTGGCGCAGGTGAGGCAGCCGTTGCTGATTCGATCAAGTGGTTAAAAGAGCAGGACATGTGTGAAGTTACATTATGGGATGGCGTTCCGTTAACCATTTCAGTACCTAATTTTGTTGAGTTGACCGTCACAGAAACGGACCCGGGCCTGAAAGGGGATACCTCCGGTGGTGGTGGCAAGCCCGCAACGTTTGAGACCGGTGTCGTGGTACGTGTGCCCTTGTTTATCCAGATAGGTGAGCGGCTCAAGATTGATACCCGTACGGGTGAATACGTTTCACGCGTAAAAGAGACTTGATAGAGGCATTTAATGTCGGAAGATGAACAGCAATCAGCGATGTGGCGGCCAAGTGCAGACTTGGCCGTTTTACGTTTGCGCGCAGAATTATTGGCAAAAATCAGGCATTTCTTTCAGGACAGACAGGTGTTGGAAGTTGATACTCCAGCGCTGTCACATGCCGGGAATCCAGACATTTATATAGAGAGCTTTTGCACTCAATACGAAGGGCCTGAGGGCTTACAGCAATTATATTTACAGACTTCGCCCGAGTTTGCCATGAAACGTCTGCTGGCATCAGGCAGTGGATCGATTTATCAAATATGCAAAGCCTTCAGAAATGAAGAATCCAGTCGTTTGCATAACCCGGAATTTACCATGATCGAGTGGTATCGCCCTGAATTCGATCACCATCAGTTAATGCTTGAGGTTGAAGATTTGATTAAATACCTGGGCCTGTTTGCAGCAGACCAGACTATTCAGACAATAAGTTATCAGGATTTATTTCAGCGGTTCGCGAGTCTTGACCCTCATTCGGCTACATTGGCCGAATGCCAGGCTTGTGTGATTGAGCATGACATTCATTTAAGTGATACCGGTACAGATGAAACATCAACCTACAATAAAGACATGCTATTGGCAGTGATATTAACCCATGTGATCGAACCTGAATTAAAGCAATTTCCATTTGTATTTGTTTATGACTACCCGGCCAGTCAGGCATCGTTAGCTAAAATAAGACAGGGACAACCGCCAGTAGCTGAACGGTTTGAGCTTTACGGAAAAGGTATCGAATTGGCTAATGGATTTAATGAGCTGACCGATAACATTGAGCAACACCGGCGTTTTACTCAGGATCTGAAAACGAGAAAAAATAGACTACAGAAAAAAATTGATATAGATCATAATCTTATTGATGCCTTGAGTGAGGGCTTGCCAGCTTGCGCCGGCGTAGCATTGGGATTTGACCGATTATTAATGTTGGCCTCGGGCAAGACGATACTGAAAGAAGCAGTGACATTTTCGTTTGATCGAGCCTAGATTCGGGTAGTTTAATATATTATTAATTAACGATGTATATGTTATGTTAAACAAATAATGTCAAAATATTGATAATTATGTTAAATATTTTGTATGGATGGGATATAATTCCCAAAACATGATACAGGATGGGTGGTTTTAGTCATGAGTGCAGTCAATATAGAAAAAAGATGGAGTGACCGTCGAATAATTTCGACTGACGTAAAAATCATTTTTAATGGCCGTAGTTACTATGCCAAGACCCGTGATGTGGGTTTGGGAGGCATGTTCATCGATCTGAATCATGTATTAATTCCGCGAGACACCATCATAAAAGTCATCATGCTGGGTTACAGGGAAAATGAGCGATATACAACATTTAATACCCGCGTAGCCTTTGTTACTCCTCAAGGGTATGGATTGGAATTCAGAGAGTTTGAAACCAACCAGGTAAGGCAACTACAGTCTATCCTCTATGAATCACCCCATGAGATTATCCGCCTGGCCTGATAAAAAACGAGCGAGTATTATAACGTAGGAGCGGCATTCAGCCGCGATTTTTTAAAAGTAATTTTTCAACGCAAAAACGCAAAGGCCGCAAAGGTTTTTTGGGTGGATTTGCTTTTTAAATTCACTTGAACATATAGACGCTATTACCCGAAATAAAAAACGCTGAGAACCATGCCCGTGGTATTCAGGGGAACAACCTGAATCACAATAAATTATCCCTATAACGTAGGAGCGGCATTCAGCCGCGATTTCTTAAAATTAATTTTCAACGCAAAGGCCGCAAAGGTTTTTTAGGTGGCTTCATTTTTTAAATTTACTTGACTCTATAGACGCTACAAACCGAAAGAAAAAACTCTGCGCTCTTTGCGTTTTTGCGCCTCTGCGTTAAAACAAAAATCTAATAATCAAACCAATTCAGCAATCACCTCTCCCATTTGCACCTTGTCAGCATGGGCAAGAGAAGATAACCATTCAACCTTGTTTTTGGCAAACAATAAAATCACAGTCGAACCCATATTAAAACGCCCTAACTCAGCACCTTTATCGAGTTGTATAACATCCTTGTTTTCATAGTTTGTTTCAGTGACTTTTGATCCGTAGGGCGGGGTGATACGCCCGGCCCACACAGTTTCAATAGAACCAACATTAACCGCACCAACCAGAATAACCGCCATGGGGCCAGCGGCGGTATCAAATATTGATACGACGCGCTCGTTACGTGCAAACAAGCCCGGAACCTGTTCAATGAAAATTGGAGCAACACTTTGCAAGCGACCCGGGATATGAATCATGTGCTTAAGCGTGCCAGCAAAAGGGATGTGCACTCGATGATAGTCACTGGGGGATAAATAAATAGTAGAAAAGTGGCCATCTTCAAAGGCCCTGGCATGGAGTTCTGATCCGCCCAGTAACTCGGTCAGAGAAAAAGAATGCCCTTTGGCCTGAAATAATTTTCCGTCAGTAATCTTTCCGAGTTGACTAACAGTACCATCGGCAGGTGAACAAAGTTGTTGTTCACCTTCAGCAATCGGGCGTGCTTCGGGTTTAAGAGCGCGCACGAAAAAACTGTTGATAGTCGGGTGAATACTTCGGTCGGTATAGTCTGGTTCTAACGCTTCTTCTACTTTTATGTGATGGCGTTTAATCATAAAAGCCATAAAGCGATCACGGAAGGGAAAATGCCGTGCATGCATCAAAAAATAAGTGATGCCTGATAGTAAACGAAGTGGAACAATGTACTCAAAAACAAGTACTTTAAGGCTTTTGCGCATATCGAAAATCTCTAGTGATGTAGCTCGTGATTTTGTTGGGTGTTCATTTGTTTTTTAACGGTCAGGCTTACTGATTGAGTCGTCTGGTTTGAAAGCCTGAACAGAATATTTACTTTGTCGCCCGCTTTTAACCGGGTTTCGGGCTTAATCAACATCAGGTGAAAACTGCCATGTTCCAGTTTAAGTGTTGCCCCGGGTTTGATAAGCAACTGTTTATGTTGTTGCATACGTGCCATGCCGTTTTTGTTAATCGATTGATGAAACTCAATGCGTTTGAAATTATCACTAGACGCAGATTCAATAATAATATCCAGATTAGAGGTATTGGTTATGTTCATAAAACCGGCTAACACACGAGAGCCAGGAGGCCCTTCCTGAACCCATGCCTGAGTAAAGCTTAATGAATTACTGGCATACCCCTGAAATCCTGCGAGCAATAAAAACAGAAAGAGAACCTGTTTCATGGGTTAAGGCCTGATAGATAGTTATAAATTAATAAATAGTCTTTCAGTATCTTGTTTGCTTCATGAGGTGCCGAAAATACTGCCTGTAGCTGTCCCTTCGGGTTTAGCATGAGAATAGCCGAGCTGTGGTCTACTAAATAGTCATCAGGCTCGGACGGTTTTCCCGGCGCCATTCGTTGAAAAATGATGCCCATCTGACGACTAAATGAATAGATGTCCTTGTTATTACCGGTGATACCGATAAAGTCAGGATTATAATATTGAACATATTCTTTCAGGTGTTCGGGGTTGTCGCGTTCAGGATCAATTGAAACCAGGATGAAACGGGTTTTAGCCTTTATCTCCGGGTATTTATCCAGCATTTTTGCAATGGTCTTGAACTGGAACAGGGTTGCCGGGCAAACATCAGGGCAATTGGTATACCCAAAAAACACAAAACTCCAGTAGCCCTGCATTTGAGGCAGACCAAATGGCTTACTATTATGGTCGATCAGGCCTGCAGGCTGTATCAGTTTGGGCGGCATAAGCAATGTGGAATTGTCGAGTATGGGTGGTGTTGCAGGTTGATGGCTTATCGGCGAAAAATAAATACCTGCAAGTAACGCTATAACGGCAAAGGTACCAATAATGAATTTTTGCAGATTGTTGTTTTCTTTGTGGTCTGTTGGCATGTTAATATTGAAATACAGTTATATTAAAGGACGTAATCCTAACGTATTGCTTCTGTCAGTAAAAGCTAATTGGGAAAAAAATGAAAAAAAATCAGGCAATTAAAGAACTTGTAACCATAAAGGATTTTATCCGATGGGGTTTTAGCCAACTGAATCAGGTAGAGGTTCATTATGGTCATGGCACCGACAATGCGATGGATGATATTTATGCACTGGTGATGCATGCACTCCATTTGCCATTTGATTTGCCAGCCAGCTATCTGGATTCACGTCTGACATTGGATGAGCGAACTAAAATTATCGACTGGCTTGAGAAGAGAATCAAGGAACGTATACCCACCGCTTATTTGTCCAATGAGGCCTGGTTTGCCCATTTACCCTTTTATGTTGATGAACGCGTGCTTATTCCGCGTTCACCCCTTGCTGAGTTGATAGAAGCCGAATTTGTGCCATGGGTAAAACCCGAAGAAGTCCATCATATCCTTGACCTGTGTACAGGCAGCGGTTGTATAGCCATCGCTTGCGCCTATGCTTTTTCCGAAGCACATGTAGATGCAGTTGATATTTCAACAGATGCTCTGGATGTAACCCGGCGCAATATCCAGGAACATCAACTGGAAGGTCAGGTCAGTGCAATTGAGTCTGATGTCTTTGAGAAAGTACCGCCAGTAAAATATGACCTTATTATCAGTAATCCCCCATACGTTTCACTTGACGAAATGCAATCACTGCCTGATGAATATCGACATGAACCGGCCCTGGGTCTGGAAGCCGGCGAAAGCGGCCTGGAAATTGTTAGCCGAATTCTTGCCGAGGCAGGTGAGTACCTTAACGAAAAAGGCATTTTAATTGTCGAAGTAGGCAACAGCGAAGCGGCTTTGGTTCAGGCATATCCGAATGTACCTTTTATGTGGCTTGATTTTGCACGTGGTGGTGAAGGGGTGTTTATGTTGACTGCCGAGCAGTTGTTGGAGATTGAGGGTTAAAAGATTTTCAACGCAAAG
>JAADHQ010000138.1 GCA_013151795.1 Gammaproteobacteria bacterium
TGTATCCTTGGAGCCATTAAAATAACTTAAAGAAAACAGACTGATAGTGATGCAAGAGACCTATAATTTTAGTGAGATAGAAGCCGCTACCCAGGAATATTGGGAAAAAAATCAAACATTTAAAGCGGTTGAGGATGCCAGCAAGGAAAAATATTATTGCCTGGCGATGTTTCCTTATCCGAGTGGCTACTTGCACATGGGGCATGTTCGTAACTATACCCTGGGGGATGTGATTGCCCGCTACCAACGTATGTTGGGTAAAAATGTCTTGCAGCCGATGGGCTGGGATGCCTTTGGCCTGCCTGCAGAAAATGCTGCAATGAAAAATAATGTGCCGCCTGCCAAATGGACGTACGAAAACATCAAATACATGAAAGGCCAGCTCAAACAGCTGGGTTTTGCTTACGACTGGGATCGTGAGTTGGCCACATGCCATCCTCAGTATTACCGTTGGGAGCAATGGTTATTTACCCGTTTATTTAAAAAAGGCCTGGTATACAAAAAAACTGCAGCGGTGAACTGGTGTCCCAATGACCTTACTGTGTTGGCCAACGAGCAGGTTATCGAGGGTAAATGCTGGCGTTGTGATACAGCGGTTGAACGTAAGGAGATCCCGCAATGGTTCATGAAGATTACGAATTACGCGGATGAGTTGCTGAAAGATTTGCAGCAGCTGGATGGTTGGCCTGAACAGGTACGAACCATGCAGAAAAACTGGATAGGCAAGTCACGTGGGCTGGAAGTTCAATTTGGTATTGAGGGACAAAGTGAACCCCTGAAGGTTTTTACTACGCGCCCTGATACGCTCATGGGTGTGAGTTATGTTGCCGTTGCTCCCGAGCACCCTCTGGCACAGCAAGCGGTAGTTAATAATGCCGACCTCGCTGCCTTTATTGAGGAATGCAGCCACATGGAGACTTCGGAAGCCGCCATGGAAACGATGGAGAAAAAGGGTGTTGATACCGGCATGCTGGCGATTCATCCGGTAACAGGTGATAAAGTCCCGGTATTTGCTGCTAATTTTGTCTTGATGAGTTATGGCGAAGGGGCCGTAATGGCTGTCCCGGCACATGATCAGCGCGATTGGGAGTTTGCAAAAAAATATAACTTACCCATCAATCAGGTCATCACACCTGCTGATGACAGTAAAGTTGATCTGACAAAAGCGGCCTATACAGAAAAAGGAAAATTAATTAATTCCGGTGAATTTAATGACCTGAATTTTAAAAAATCGTTTGATGCCATAGCGACAGTCTTGCACCAACAGAACAAGGGGCAGGTAAAAACCAATTACCGCCTACGTGACTGGGGTGTTTCCCGTCAGCGTTACTGGGGTTCGCCTATCCCTATTATTAATTGCCCGGATTGTGGTGAAGTACCCGTACCGGAAAAAGATTTACCTGTCGTGCTGCCTGAAGATGTTTCTTTTGATGAGATTGGTTCGCCGATAAAACGCATGCCCGAATTTTATCAGGTTGCTTGCCCTCAATGTGGCAAGGATGCAGAACGTGAAACGGATACCTTTGATACATTCATGGAATCTTCCTGGTATTTTGCGCGTTTTGCATGTCGTGATAATGATGAAGCCATGATCGATGACCGGGCTAATTACTGGTTACCGGTTGATCAATATGTCGGTGGCATAGAGCATGCCATTCTTCATTTATTATATGCCCGTTTTTTTAACAAATTGTTACGTGATGAAGGTTTGTTGAAAAGTGATGAACCGTTCAAAAAATTACTGACCCAGGGTATGGTACTGAAAGACGGCACTAAAATGTCCAAGTCAAAAGGCAATACGGTTGATCCTCAGTCATTGATAAAAAAATATGGCGCCGATACGGTACGCCTGTTTACCATGTTTGCAGCCCCTCCCGAGCAATCACTGGAATGGTCGGACAGTGGCGTAGAAGGGGCTTATCGTTTTCTCAAACGTTTGTGGGTGATGGCGTATGAGCATTGTGAGTCTATTGAAGCTTGTAACAAGGCCGGTTGTGGTGTTGATCAGGACGCCCTGAATGATGAACAAAAAACTGCACGTCGCGAGATTCATGAGTTATTGCAGCAGGCGCTGAATGATTTTGATCGTTATCAGTTTAATACCGTGGTGGCTGCGTGCATGAAGATACTGAATGTATTGGGAAAACGTCCGAAGGGTTCTGGCACTGACCCTGATGGTTGCGTGAACCATGAAGCAATGGGTATTTTGATTAAGCTGTTATCGCCCATTGCGCCGCATATAAGCATGACACTGTGTCGTGATCTGGGTTATGGTGATGATGTGCTGGCAGTCAGTTGGCCAAGTGTTGATGAAGCGGCTCTGGTAAGAGATAGTATTGATCTGGTCGTGCAGGTTAATGGTAAGGTGCGCGCTACTATTTCGGTGGCGGCCAATGCTGCGAAAGCGGACATTGAAGCAGCGGCGTTGGCTGATGTGAATGTGCAACGTAATATTGAAGGCAAGGAAATTAAAAAAGTGATTGTTGTTCCCGGTAAACTTGTGAGTGTAGTTGCTAAATGATAAAGGCGATACAGTCTGGTCGAAGTATGCTGTTGGCATTTTTGATTGTTACGTTACTCAGTGCCTGTGGTTTTCAATTACGTGGCCAATATTCTTTGCCTGCAGGGATGGAAAAGGTTTATATCCAGGGCAATGTTGATGGTTTGTTGTTGCGTCATCTTCGTCAGGCGCTGGAGCGTTCCGGCGTGACCGTCGTTAAACAGATAGATGCGGCTACCGGGGTCATTACTATCCATAATCAGATCATGGGTAGAAAAATACTGTCTGTTGGTAAAAATGCCCGAGTGAGAGAGTATGAAAGTATCTATAAATTGATTTATTCTGTTCGCCTGAAAACGGGTAAGATGCTTTTTGATAAAAAAACTATTTCACTGCAACGTGATTTTACTTTTAGTGAGAATATCGTACTCGGAAAAGAACGCGAAGAAACAACCTTGCAACATGATATGCAGTATCAGGCCGCTCAAACTATCCTGAGGCGTTTAGCTTATCAATAATAATGGTTTTATAAGCCATGTAGTTCTACTTTTTATTTATGAAATTAAGACCCGATCAATTATCCAGTCATTTACAAAAGCAACTTGCGCCAATTTATTTTATTGGTGGTGATGAGCCTTTGCAGGTACAGGAGTCAGCTGATGCTGTGCGTGCTGCTGCTCGTGAACAGGGTTTTACCGAACGTGAAGTGATGACGGTAGAGCGTGGTTTTGTCTGGGAAGAGGTCATGCAGGCGGCGGATAGCATGTCGTTGTTTGGGGATAAAAAAATACTGGAGTTACGCCTTCCAACCGGCAAGCCCGGTGACCAGGGTGGCAAGGTGTTACGACAATATGCAGCAAATCCTCCAGAAGATACTTTGCTGATGATTGTTTCCGGGAAACTGGATTCAGGAAGCCTGAGAACAAAATGGGCCAAGGAAATAGAAAAGGCCGGGGTATTGATTCAGGTATGGCCGATAGAGGCTGCACGATTGCATGACTGGGTACAGACCCGATTGCGCCAGCACGGGATGCAGGCTTCAAACGAGGCTATTTCAATCCTGGTTGAGCGGGTAGAGGGTAATATGCTCGCAGCAGCCCAGGAGATTGATAAATTATTATTACTGCATGGGCCAGTACGTCTTGAAGCAGAGGCAGTAGCAGATGCGGTAGCAGACAGTGCCCGTTACAGTATTTATAATCTGGTTGATACGGCGCTGACCGGGCGGGCAGATAAAACCTTGCATATGTTGAATGGATTACGCTCAGAAGGCGTAGACCCTGTTTTGGTGTTATGGGCGCTCAGCCGCGAGATCCGCAGCTTGTCAAATATGGCCCTTGATGTCCGTAAAGGGGCGGCTATTGAGGCCGTATTAAACCAGCAAAGAGTGTGGGAAAAACGCAAACCGATGGTGCGCGATGCCCTGAAACGGCATGGATTGGGGCGTTGGTACGCTTTTTTGCAACACTGCGCCAAAATTGACCGCGTAATCAAGGGGCAGGAACTAGGAAAGCCCTGGGATGAGCTGTTACAATTAGGGTTATCGATAGCCGGAAAACAAGTAATAGCATCATGAGTGCAAATCTACAGTCAGAATTTGATATACAGGCCTATATGCAGGCAGTGGGTAAAAAGGCCCGGGCCGCCGCTCGCCTGGTTGCTGCGGCTGAAGCGGGTGTGAAAAACACGGCCTTGATTACGATCGCTAATAAACTGGAAGCCTCGGCAGCCATTTTACAGACAGAGAATCAAAAAGACCTGCAAGCCGGCAAAGCGAATGGTTTAAGTGATGCGATGCTTGATCGCCTTGAGCTTACTGCTGATGGTATTACAAGCATGGCAGAAGGTCTGCGTCAGGTTGCGGCTCTGGCTGATCCTGTTGGTGAGATCAGTGATTTACAGTATCGCCCTTCCGGTATTCAGGTGGGGCGTATGCGTGTACCTCTGGGTGTGATTGGTATTATTTATGAATCACGTCCTAATGTTACAGCAGATGCTGCGGCACTGTGTCTGAAATCAGGCAATGCAACAATTTTAAGGGGTGGATCAGAAGCCATTCATTCCAATCAGGCGATTGCGCACTGTATTCAGGAAGGATTACAGGAAGCGGGTTTGCCAGCTGATGCCGTGCAGGTGATTGAAACAACTGATCGTACGGCAGTAGGTGAACTTATTCGCATGCAGGATTATGTTGATGTCATTGTACCCCGTGGAGGCAAAGGCCTTATTGAACGTATCAGCAAAGAAGCCACGGTGCCTGTGATAAAACATCTGGATGGTATTTGTCATGTTTATATTGATGATGATGCGGATCTGGAAAAGGCGATACAGGTTTCATTTAATTCCAAAACCCAGCGATACGGCACATGCAATACAATGGAAACTTTACTGGTTGCCGAGGCGATTGCAAAAGAAGTATTGCCTGAATTGTGCGGCATGTTTAGCGAGAAAGGTGTAGAGCTCAGAGGATGTGAAACCACCTGTAATATTATTGCGGATGCAAAACCTGCAACCGATGAAGACTGGGACACAGAATACCTTGCCCCCATATTGTCAATCCGTGTGATCAAGGGGCTGGATGAGGCGATTGAACATATTGAGTTACACAGCTCTCGTCATACAGATACTATTATTACGGAAAATTATTCGAAATCACGCCGTTTCCTGCGTGAGGTCGATTCAAGTTCGGTAATGGTAAATGCCTCCACACGATTTGCAGATGGTTTCGAGTACGGGCTGGGCGCAGAAATTGGAATCAGTACTGATAAATTACATGCCAGAGGCCCCGTTGGTCTGGAAGGCCTGACAACACTTAAATTTGTTGTGTTAGGTGATGGCCAGACGAGAAAGTAGCCAGGCAGGTGGGCGTAGTGAGCAGCCAGGAAAAGACAGGGATTTTCCAATGGAATTTTTTGTAACATGTCTGCATTAATCCGGCACCATGCCAGTCAGTTAATGATGCAAACTCAACCCATGTGTTTACCCCTAGCTACTAGCCACTCGACACTCGTTACATCCCGATCATGAAAATGATCGGGATCTTCGGAGGCACTTTTGACCCGGTACATTATGGTCATTTACGTCCTGTTCAAGAGGTATGTGATGATCTGGATCTGGATGAAGTTCGCTGGATACCTTGCGGTTTACCTCCGCATAGAGATCCTCCAAAAGCATCCGCGCAAGATCGTCTCGAAATGTTGAGTCTGGCGGTAAAGGGTAATGCCTCATTCGTTGTCGATACACGTGAGGTAGATCGAAATGGTCCATCCTATATGGTGGATACACTGGAATCACTCAGGCATGATTTTCCTGATGAAAGCCTTGTGTTGATCCTCGGTCAAGATGCATTTAATAGTTTGCCTGAATGGCATCGTTGGCAGGAAATTTTACAGCTCGCGCATATTGTTGTTTGCACACGGCCTGGCAGTGAACTGGCGTCGTCGGGGCAACTGGTGGAGCTGGTATCTGAAAGAGGCACACAGGATATAAGTCGATTGAAAGATGAAAAAGCAGGGGTTATCTATATGCATGATGTTATTCAGCTGCCAATTTCATCTACGCAGATTCGCGATTTGTGTTTGCAAGGTAAATCTCACCGGTATTTATTACCACTTGCAGTGAATGAATATATACAAACTAATGGTTTATACCAAAAAGACAGGTAATTAATAAATGAATTTTGAAGCATTACAAAAGCTCACCCTTGACGCCATCGATGACATGAAGGCAATCGATGTTCGTATTCTTGATGTTCGTGACAGATCTACTGTTACTGATCTTATGATTGTCGTGACGGGTAGTTCGAACAGACATGTTAAATCAATCGCCGGGAACCTTATCAGTAAGGCAAAAGAACAAGGTATACCGCCATTGGGTTACGAGGGCGAGGATGTTGGTGAGTGGGTATTGGTAGACCTGGGTGATATTGTTGTCCATGTGATGCTGGCCGACATACGTGATTTTTATAACCTTGAAAAATTGTGGAGCGTCAAGGAACCGGAGTAAGCAGACTGGATTGTGGAATGAATATCTATTTAATTGCAGTCGGAAATCGCATGCCGGGCTGGGTAAACGAAGCTTATCAGGATTATGCCGGGCGACTACCGCGAGAGTGCTCACTTAAATTAATTGAAATCAGTGCTGGCAAACGTCAGAAAGGTGCTGACCTGAAAAAAATCATGGCTGAAGAAGGCAAGAAAATGATTGCGGCTATTCCCAAGTCCTGTCGTGTTATTGCGTTGGAAATAAAAGGTAAGTCATGGAGTACCGAACAGTTGAGTTCGCAAATGGAAAACTGGATGCAAGGCGGGCAGGATATTGTGTTGCTGGTCGGTGGGCCGGAAGGCTTGTCTGAAGAATGCGTGCAACGGGCAGATCTTGCCTGGTCCCTGTCACCATTGACATTACCGCACCCCATGGTGCGTATTATTCTCGCCGAACAGCTGTTCAGGGCGTGGAGCATATTGAATAATCACCCTTACCACCGTTAACACTACAATCCCGATACAGTTAAGCGCATACAATTAGTCAATAACAGCTTTTAACCTCAGAAGAGCAAGCAGGGATTAACAGAAGAAAACAGCAATATTTTTTCCTCTGCGTTCCTCCGCGCTCTCTGCGGTAAAAAAAACAATATAATCAAGCATAAATATGCCTCGTCAGTATACAAAACTGTTGAATTTCTTACTGAATCAGCTGTCATAATACAAGTATTGATTTTGAAGTATGATTGATCCCTCAATGAAATCTGAAATATCTCTGGATTTACATAGCAAAACGAGTAAAGTTAACAATAACAATATCTTAGAAGAAATAATGAAACATGAGTGAAGAGATTCTGATAAACGTAACGCCGCGTGAAACACGTGTGGCATTGGTTGAGAATGGTGTACTGCAAGAAGTCTTTATTGAAAGAACACGCAAGCGCGGCATTGTCGGTAATATTTATAAAGGTAAGGTGTGTCGGGTTCTGCCGGGCATGCAGGCCGCCTTTATTGAAATGGGCCTTGAGCGTGCTGCATTTTTGCATGCCTCTGATATATCCAGTGCCTTGCAGGATGAAGACAGTAATGATCAGACAGACCATCAGCATAACGATATAACCGAGCTCGTCAGAGACGGGCAGGATATTCTGGTTCAGGTTATCAAGGACCCTTTGGGTACCAAAGGTGCGCGGTTAACAACACATATTACTATTCCTTCACGTTATCTTGTTTTATTGCCTGACAATAATAACGTCGGCATTTCAACAAAAATAGAAACACAGGAAGAACGTGAGCGACTAAAAACAATTGTTTCTGCATTGGTTGAAGAAGGCAGCAATGGATACATTATTCGCACAGTAGCCGATGGTATAGATGAAGAAGCGTTAATATCGGATCAGAAATTTTTATGTAAATTGTGGGGTTGCATTACCGAACAGATAAAAAAGGCAGAATCCGGTGGTGTAGTCTATGAAGACTTGCCCTTATCGATCAGAACATTACGTGATCTGGTGGATGATAATATCGAGAAGGTCAGGGTTGATTCAAAAGAAACCTTTCAAAAACTACAGCAGTTTAGTCAGCAATTTGTACCGCAAATGACAGAGCGGCTTGAATATTACCCGGGTGAGCGGCCGATATTTGATTTGTACAATGTTGAAGATGAATTACAAAAAGCACTAGACAGAAAAGTGCAGCTAAAGTCAGGTGGGTATTTAATTATTGACCAGACTGAGGCTATGACGACCATTGATGTCAATACCGGTGCCTATGTAGGACACCGAAACCTCGAAGAAACGATTTTCAAAACGAACCTTGAAGCTGCACAGGCAATTACGCGACAACTCAGGCTGCGTAACCTTGGCGGTATTATTATTATCGACTTTATTGATATGTCAATTGAGGATCATAAACGTCAGGTATTACGGTCATTGGAAAAGAGTCTGGAACGAGATCATGCGAAGAGTCATATTACCGAGGTGTCGACTCTGGGCCTGGTTGAAATGACACGTAAAAGAACGCGTGAAAGTATTGAGCATATATTATGTGACACATGCCCTACGTGTGATGGGCGAGGCTCAATAAAATCGGCCGAGACAGTTTGTTATGAAATATTTCGTGAGATAATTCGTGAAGCTCGCCAGTTTGATGCAAAGAAATTATTGGTGCTGGCATCTCAGGATGTTGTCGACCTGTTACTTGACGAAGAGAGTTCGAGCCTGGCTGAGCTGGAAAGTTTTATTGAAATACCTATAAAATACCAGGTTGAGTCACTGTATTCGCCAGAGCAATATGATGTTGTCTTAATGTAGTTTCCTGTATGAAAGATAATGTAAAAGGCCAGAAACGAAATGAAAGTGTTGGCATATAATTAAATGTTACCAATCCGAAAATTTTCACGACGATGTGTTTATTATTGTTGGACCAGCCTGGCAACAGCTATCATCATTTTTGCCTTTATTGTCAGTGTTACTCGTATGCTGATTCCTTTGTTGGCCGATTACCGGGAAAATTTTGAGACGATAGCCACAGAACAATTAGGGCGTACCGTCAGCATTGGTGATATCAGTGCTGAATGGATAGGTATTTGGCCGAGAATACATTTATCGGATTTAAATATCCAGCGATCAGGGGCTGACAAGCCCTGGCTTAGTATTGAAGATGTCTGGTTATCAGTTGATATTTTATCCTTGATATCGGATCGCCAGTTTGATGCCGAGCGAGTTATCGTTAGCGGCCTGAAGCTAAATATACATCGGGAAAAAGAATTTACTTACTTGATCAATGGTGAGCACTTCAGGCTCGACCAGGGTGAAGCAGGTGACCAGTATGCATTGATTGACTGGTTGTTTTCTCGTGACCGTTTAAAAATTTATGATAGTACTTTTTCCTATAGTGATGATCGGTATAACTATGAAGCAATTGAATTACTGGATGTTAAACTGAGCCTGGAGAATGATGAAAATAAACATCATATGTATGGGCGGGTTTATCTTCAGGATGAAAAGCGAAGCAAGTTAAGCCTTGTAATGGATTTGCAGGGGGACTTGCTCAAGCCAAAGGAAGTTACCAGTAACTTTTACCTGAAAGGGGATATCTACGCATCCAGAGTGCTCAAGCAATGGGCCAGCCCTTATATGGATATCAGTGATAGTGATATTTTTCTTGAATTATGGGGAGAGGGCGATCTGTATCAGATGAACCAGATAAAGGTCAGGCTCAATGCCGGCCAGTTAGACTGGGCACTGGTAACACGCGATAAAGCCAATAATTACGATGAAGTGGACAATATCAGCGGGCTGGCTTTCTGGTTGAGAAGTCAGGATGGGTGGCGACTGGATATTGAAGACTTTTCATTAAAGCACGCAGGTTTTCAATGGCCGAATTCAAGCGTTCATGTTGTTTATAAAAAAGAAGATGATGGTAATGTTTTAGTAGAAGGTTCTGCAGGCTTTATTCGTTTGCAGGACCTTGGGCTTGTTATTTTAAAAAACCTGCCTGATTCACTTTCAGTAAAACAAAAGTTGAAACAGCTAAAGGTACGCGGTGATATAAGCGATATAAATTTCTCATTTCGTGGCTCGAATGAAAAAGTAGACCAATTCTATTTTAACTCAAAAATTAAAAGTCTGGGATACAATCGGGTGGATGGTTTCCTGGGTGTATTAAATCTTGATGGTGAGGTGGTAGCCACAAAGGACAAGGGCGTTGTCAGGCTCGATGGAAAGGATGTGGTGCTCGATTTTGGCAAGTTATTTCCTGAGCCAATAGGACTTAATGAGTTACAAGGTGATATTTACTGGCAGCAAAAAGAAGAAGAGCTGGTTGTATCATTCGATGGGCTGAAAATTAATAATGATCATGTGCAGGGTAAAGCCCGCGCAAATATTCGTATGCCGGATAATGGGGAGTCTCCATTTATGGATATGCAAATTGATTTCATAAATGGAATAGCAAAATATGCAGCTTTATATGTTCCCAGAATTTTAAAAAAAGATAGTCAGGCATGGATAGATACAGCATTTATTAGTGGTAATGTTTCATCTGGACGAATGCTTTACCATGGAAACTTTTCAGATTATCCCTTTGATAATAATAAAGGGACTTTTATCGTTGACTTCGATGTAAATGATGTTGAGTTAAACTATGGAGATGCATGGCCAGTACTTAAAAAGGTTGATGCTAATGTATTGTTTAAAGATAACTCTCTGCAAGTCTCTATTAAAAAGGGTAGTGTATCGAAAATCAAGGTATTGCCTTCAGTGATAGATGTTCAAAATTTGAATGATAGTGCTGTATTAGCGGCCGACATGAAGTTTGAAGGCGAGTTACAACAACTTTTAATGTACATGCACGACAGCCCTATAGGAAAAGGTTCGCGCGATTTTATAAAAGCAATAAAATCCAGTGGCAATATGTTGACATCGATATTGCTAACAATCCCTTTAAGGCATTCTGAAAATTTCGGTTTGAAGGGAAGGACAGAATTTAAAAAAAATGAATTTGAACTGAAAAAGTGGAAGCAAAAGTTCAGTAATATAAATGGCGCATTGAATTATGTGTATGAAAAAAAGAATTTAAAGTATTCGTCTGAAAAGCTGTCATCGTTATTTCACGGTAATCAATCAACAATAAATGTAAATACTGTGAAGAATAAAAAATCCGGCTATGATACTACAGTGACATTAAATGGAAGATTTACAGCAGCATCATTATTATCACCAGTCATCAATGCAGGCCATGTTATAAAAGGCGAGTCTGATTGGGAGATTAAATTAAAACTGAGTGAAAATGACAAGAATTTGTTGCAGGTAAAAAGTGATCTTAAAGGTACGACGATATCTTTGCCTGATGGCTTTTCAAAATCATCGAAGACAAAAAGGCCAGTAGCTCTCCAGTTAAAAATGGTTGAGGGTGATGTGCAAAGCATTTCTTTTGGCATGAAAAAGAAAATCAAATCTGTTTTTAAGTTATCATCGGGTAAAGATAAAAAAATTCTTTCCGGGGACATTGTTTTTGGTAATGCCGATGTGGCTGTGTCAGAGGAAGCGGGTATCAGGATAAAAGGATCTTTAAATACATTTACGCCTGATCAATGGGTGGCTGTTTTCCCCGGTAAGCACGACCTCCATCTGGATGATGCGAAGGTTCTTGGTAAGCTTGATACCGTTGATATAAAAGTCGGGGAAATAGCTATTGCTGACAATAGTTTTAACAATGTCTCTCTGAATGCAAAGTCAGGCACCGATGCATTTGATATAATCATTAAGTCGCAAGAAATAGCCGGGGATATAACAATACCCTATGCGATATCGGTTGATGACCCGATTAAGGCTGACTTTAAAAAACTTGCCTGGAATACAGAAAAAAATACAAAAAGAATAGATGTTATAGACCCTCGTTTGTTGCCAAGCCTGGATTTGAAAATTGACAAGTTTATTTTTGATAAAAAATTATTTGGTCTTCTTGAAATAAAAATGAGAAATGGGCTTGATGGTTTGTATTTTGATGAATTATCACTTAATGGTCCCTCATTGGGTGTTGAGGGTGAAGGCAGTTGGTTATTTAAACAGTCCTGGCATGTGTCAAATTTTAATTTAAAACTTAAGTCGCCACGTATAAAAGATGCTTTATCATTATTTGATATTAAAACAAGTATTGAAGAAGGTGATCTGAATGCTCAAATTAATGCATTATGGGCAGGCCCTCCTCATTGGTTTGAGATGAAACGCCTGGATGGAAATGTCTATGTAATAATAAAAAATGGTCGTTTGAGTGACGTTGATCCTGGTGGTGGCCGTCTTTTTGGGTTGCTTAATATAAAGACCTTGCGTCGCCGATTAACGCTGGATTTCAATGACTTATTCAAGAAAGGTTTTGGTTTTGATAGATTAGTCGCTAATTTTAATATTCAGGGTGGCGAAGCTTTTACTAAAGACCTGACTCTTGATGGCCCTGCTGCAAAAATTGAAATGCAGGGCAGAACCGGGCTGGTGGAAAAAGATTATGATCAGGTGATAACGATTACACCAAAGCTGTCATCTACTTTCCCGTTACTGGGGCTGGCAGCAGGCCCTCATGTCGCTGTAGGGTTGTTGTTGACTGAAAAATTGTTCCGTAAGCCAGTTAACAAGTTTTCTGCTACACGTTATAAGTTGACCGGGTCCTGGGATAAGCCGGTAATGAAAAAAATAACTGAAAATGATGTTGTCAGTGATACACCGGAACCTGAAAAAGAGAATGAATAATGAGCGATAGTTTTATTTAAAGTGATGGTGAGGCTGATTTTAATGACAGTTTTTGCTATGCTGTTGAGTTATAGCCAGTTGTATTATTAAGGTTGTTATTTTCGTTTATGGTTTATAAATATTAGTGAGAACGGGTAAGATTTTTAATGCGGGCATTGTCTTCAATCACGGTCATGATATTGGTTTTTCAGTCATCGGTATTGATGGCCGCGGGTAGTGTGTGGACTATCAGTGCTGAAGAATGGGCCAGGCCGCGATCAGGTTACGGCTTATCGCAAATGAAATCATTGCAAGATAGTATTAATGGCATGAATGATAATGCGGGTTCGAAGTTAATTATTAAATACCCCGGTGGTGAAGAGGGGCTTTTGTGGGTCAGTGAACTAAAAGACTGGCTGGTGTCTCTGGGTGTTCCTTCACGAAAAATCAAGATGCGTGCTGGTCAGCCCAGCCATGAGATAATTACCTTGATGCTGGATTGATTTTTATTTTTTGTAATTAAAAACAGGGAGATGAATATATGACCGTAGTGGTTGCTATACAGATGGCCTCAGGCCCGAATGTGAACGCTAATCTTCTTGAAGCAGAACGTTTGATCGCCAATGCAGTGACAGAAGGTGCCGAGCTGGTTGTGCTGCCTGAAAATTTCGCATTAATGGGTCATAAGGAAACTGATAAGGTCGAAATAATGGAAGCTCCTGGTGAAGGGGAGTTGCAGAAATTTTTATCGCAGCAAGCAAAAAAACATTCTGTCTGGATTGTTGGTGGCAGTATTCCCATGCAGTCGGCAGATAAAAATAGAATTCGTGCGGCGTGTCTCTTGTTTAATGATCAGGGTGAGCAGCTTGCACGTTATGATAAAATTCATTTGTTCGATGTTAGTTTACCTGGAAGCGATGAACAGTATATTGAATCGGAAACGATTGAGCCCGGTAATGAAACCATAGTTATTGATACGCCATTCGGAAAGCTCGGGCTGGCTATTTGTTATGATTTACGTTTCCCTGAAATGTTTCGTGAGTTACTTGATAAAGGCATGGAAGTACTGGTTATTCCTTCGGCATTTACCGAGGTTACCGGTCGCGCTCATTGGGAGCCGTTGTTACGCGCACGCGCAATAGAAAATCAGTGTTATGTTATTGCAGCGGCACAGGGTGGGTATCATGCAAATGGTCGTGAGACACATGGTAACAGTATGGTAATTGATCCATGGGGTATTATATTGAACCGCTTATCGAAAGCGTCAGGTGTTGTTAAGGCCGAGGTAGATCTGGAACGAGTTAAAAATATCCGTCAGACATTTCCGGCTGTAGAACACAGAAGATTATCCTGCAAGGTTGATAGTTAATATGTATATAATTTACAAGAGTAAGCCATGACCGATTTACTGAATGTTGCAAGAGAACGTATTTTGATGCCTGCGGGCATGATTGACGAAGACCTCAATAAGATTCTTGATAATACTCTGGGCTCATCAATAGACAGTGCGGATGTTTATTTTCAGGTGCAGCGTCATGAGTCCTGGGTGATGGAAGATGGCATTATTAAAGAGGGTAGTTACAACATTGACCAAGGTGTTGGCGTGCGTGCTATCAGTGGAGAGAAAACAGGTTTTGCATATTCAGATGAAATTGCCTTGCCTGCTTTATTAAGTGCCTCAAAAGCGGCGCGAGCAATTGCGCGTAGTGGCGAAACCCGGAAATGTCAGGCGTGGAAGTCACATCAATCTCATGATCTATACATGTCAGCTGATCCTCTTGATAGCACTTCTACTGAAGATAAGCTGCAACTATTAAAAGATGTTGAAGCAGAAGCCAGACGAGTTGACCCACGTATAAAGCAGGTTGTTGTTAATTTGTCAGGTGTGCATGAAGTTATTATGGTGGCGAACAGTGATGGCTCGTTGGCTGCTGATATTCGTCCATTAGTACGTTTGAGTGTGAGTGTTATTGCAGAAGATAAAGGCCGTCGTGAACAGGGTGGTGCTGGCGGTGGCGGACGTTTTTCGTATGAGTATTTTCTACAAAAGGAAAAAGGCCTTGAATTTGCTCGTAAAGCAGCAAAACAAGCTTTGTTAAACCTCGAAGCGGTTGAAGCACCGGCAGGCTCGATGAATGTAGTATTGGGGCCCGGGTGGCCGGGTGTGTTGCTGCATGAAGCTGTTGGTCACGGTCTTGAAGGCGATTTTAACCGTAAAGGTAGTTCAGCATTTTCTGGTCGTATAGGCGAAAAGGTAGCATCAGAACATTGTACCGTTATTGATGACGGTACGATGCACGAGCGCAGAGGGTCACTCAATATAGACGATGAGGGCACGCCTACCAGACAAACGGTGCTGATAGAAAAAGGGATTTTAAAAGGATACATGCAGGACAAGATGAATGCACGCCTGATGGGTGTGGAAAGTACCGGTAACGGACGTCGTGAATCCTATTCGCATATTCCCATGCCGCGCATGACCAATACTTTTATGCTGGCGGGGGAACACGATCCGGAAGAAATTATTTCATCTGTGAAAAATGGTATTTATGCTGTTAACTTTGCAGGTGGTCAGGTAGATATTACATCGGGCAAATTTGTTTTTTCTACCAGTGAGGCATATTTGATAGAAAATGGGAAAGTAACACGCCCGGTTAAAGGTGCGACATTGATAGGTAATGGGCCAGAGGTGATGATGCGAGTGAGTATGGTCGGAAACGATTTACAACTGGATGATGGTGTAGGAACCTGTGGTAAAGAAGGGCAGAGCGTGCCCGTTGGTGTTGGTCAGCCTACAATGCTGATAGATGATATTACTGTTGGTGGGACGGGGACTTAAGCGTTTTCGTCGTCCAGGTCTTTCAGGTATTTAAATAATGCACGTGCTGACTTAGGCGGTTTTTGATGTTTTTTTTCGTGTTGTGCATTACGTATTAATTGACGAAGATGTTGGCTATCAAGATCAGGATATAGCCCGAAAATTTCATTCATTAAATCTGGAGCGCCCTCGATGAGGCGATCACGGTATGACTCTAATTGGTGAAAACGATTGTTATCACGTTTTTGCTGTTGCTTGAGATTAGACATTGCTTGCTCGACAGGCGCAGGATCAATTTGGCGCATGACCTTGCCAATGTATTGTAGTTGACGTTTATGTCCACCACGTTGATGGATTTTTTTTGCAGCTAAAATAGCACTCAGCAGATTTTCAGGTAATGAAAGTTGCTTCAGGGTTTCTTCACTTAATTCGGTGAGCTGCATACCAAGTTTCTGAAGTGCAGTGGCTTCACGTTTGAGCTGTGATTTACTTTTTTCATCAGGTAATTCATTTTCGTCAGTTTCGGACATAATTTTTTTAGGTATTTAAAGTTCAGCTGATATCAGTTGGTTTGGAGTATAACATGTCAAAAAATATTGATCCGGATTTCCCCGATCAAAAAGAACTGGAAGGCCTGGTCGCGAATGCCTTACAGCTTGCTCAACAAAAAGGTGCCAGTATGGCTGAGGCTGGTATGAGTTTTGCTTCTGGTCTTAATGTTACTGTCAGGCTGGGCGAGGTAGAAACACTTGAATATAACCGTGATCGCAGTTTAGGTATTACAGTTTTTCACGGGCAACATAAAGGCTCTGCAAGTACTTCTGACTGGAGTGATAAAGCACTTAAAGATACGGTTGAAGCGGCCTGTGCGATTGCAAAACATACGGGTGAAGATCCTCATGCCGGCCTTGCAGATGTCGACAGACTAGCAACAAATTTTCCTGATCTGGACTTATCTCACCCCTGGGATGTAACAGCAGAACAGGCCATTGAACTGGCAAAAGAATGTGAAGATGTAGCACGTTCCGATAAACAAATAAGTAATTCGGAAGGGGCAACAGTTTCTACCCGTACCGGTTTGAGTGTATATGGAAATACGCATGGTTTTCTTAATGGCTATGCAGGTACAAGGCATAGTATGAGTTGTAGCTTGATAGCAGAAGATGACGCCGGTATGCAGCGGGATTACTGGTATTCAATTGCGCGAGATGTCACTGAGCTGGAAACAGCAGAGATGATAGGAAAAAAGGCTGCGCAACGAACCTTAAGTCGGTTAAATTCGAGAAGGCTTAAAACAGGACAAGTCCCCGTTATCTTTCAGGCTGAGGTTGCTACTGGATTATTTCAACATTTAATTAGCGCAATATCGGGTGGAAATCTTTATCGCCAATCGAGCTTCTTGCTGGACCATCTGGGAAAAAAACTATTTCCCGAATTCATAAACATTCAGGAGCAACCCCATTTAAGAAAAGCATTGGGCAGTGCATCTTATGATAGTGAAGGAGTTGCAACACAACCACGTTTTATTATTAAAAATGGCGTGCTGGAAGGCTATGTATTAAGTAGTTATTCCGCCCGAAAACTGGGCATGGAAACCACCGGTAATGCCGGTGGTGTACATAACTTGCAAGTACAATCAGGTGAGCATAACTTGCAGGGCTTGCTGTCGACTATGGATAGTGGATTACTGGTAACTGAATTGATGGGACAAGGCATTAATATAGTGACAGGCGATTACTCCAGAGGCGCGGCCGGGTTCTGGGTCGAACACGGTGAGATTCAATATCCGGTTGATGAAATAACCATAGCCGGAAACCTGAAAGACATGTTTAAGCAAATTGTACATGTCGGCAATGATATTGATAAACGCGGTAATATTCAGACGGGTTCTGTTTTGGTTGAGAATATGATGTTGGCGGGTGAGTGATTGATAGTTCAGATTAAAAGATTCAACGCAAAGGCGCAAAGACGCAGAGGTCGCAAAGTTATTTTTTGTGCGTAAATTGAAATTATGTAGCTAAGAGAGCTATAAATCATATCCCGGCATGGGCTTTGAACTTATAAATAATGGTTTGAATTTCTTTGCGTTCTCTGCGCCTTTGCGTTACAAGAATTAAATATCAGTCAGATAAATTTCACCCGTTTTAAATCAGATAAATAGTCGCCAGTCCCAGAAAAGCAAGATACCCGATAACATCTGTCACGGTTGTTAATATAACACTACCTGCTAGTGCCGGATCGATTCCCATGCCACGTAAAACCAGCGGGATTGTAACACCGGCAAGGGCGGCGATGATGAGATTGATCAGCATGGCTGCGGCGATAAATGCACCTATCATGATGTCACCAAACCAGAGAATTGCAATACCGGCAACGATTAGTGCCCAGATCACGCCGTTTAATGAACCGACGGCTGCTTCCTTGTATAACAACCATTTTGAGTTGGATTTACCAATGTGTCCTAATGCCATACCGCGTATAACCAGTGTGAGTGTTTGCGTGCCGGCAATACCACCCATGCTGGCAGCGATTGGCATGAGTACAGCAAGTGCAACAACTTTTTCCAGTGTTACCTGGAATAGGCCAATAACCCAGGCCGCCAGAAAAGCAGTTAAGAGGTTAATACCCAGCCAGAGTGCGCGACGTTTTGCACTGGAGATAACAGGTGCAAAAATATCGTCTTCTTCATGTAGTCCAGCCATACTCATTAGTGAGTGATCCGCTTCGTCACGAATGACGTCAACTACATCATCAATGGTTATCCTGCCAAGCAAACGACTTTCTTCATTAACGACAGCGGCAGAGATGAGGTCGCGTTTTTCAAACAAGTGTGCAACTTCATGAGCAGGTATATTTACGCTGATTGGTTTTATTTCGGTATCCATTACTTCGGCGACTGTTTGTGAAGGATCACTGGTCAGTATTCTCGATAATGCCAATGAACCCAGATACATATCAAAGCGATTGACTACAATCAGGTTGTCTGTGAATTCAGGCAGGTCACCACGCAGTCGCAGGTAACGTAAAACAACATCCAGGGTTACGTCGGCACGAACAGTGATGGTATCTGTGTTCATGAGGCCGCCGGCGCTATCTTCCGGATAGGATAAAACAGACTCCAGTCGGGAGCGATCCTGTTTATCCATTGAATGGAGAACTTCCTTGATGACCATGTCAGGCAGATCATTGAGTAAGTCTGCGAGGTCATCCATGTCCATGCCGTCGGTTGCGGCAATGAGCTCTTCATTATCCATGCCTTTAATCAGACCAGCACGGACTTCGTCATTAACTTGCAGGAGTATGTCACCCTCATCCTTCATATCAACCATGTTCCAGACAAACTGGCGTTCGGTTGAGGGCAGTGACTCGAGAATATGTGCTATTTCAGCCGGGTGGAGGTCTGAAAGCATGGTCCAGACATGCTGGTTGCGGCCTGCTCTTAATGCCTCCCGTAGCGACGCAATGCGCGCTTCTGCATTTTTATCAGTTTGGGCTACGTCAGTCATGGATTATTAACTCTTTTGCTAAGTCTTTCTTTTTATGCAGATGAATGAAAGTGTAACCATAAATCAGGAGCAGGTCTATTAAAATGAAATAATTCAGAAAATAGAGTGAGGATAATCCTGTTTGGGTTGGTTGTTAAAAATATTGAAGCACGGGAAAATATTGCTATAGAAAATATCTATATTTAATGTATTTTTTTGTTCATCATTTCAATTTTTGAGAGGGCCTCTTCCGCATGCTCACTCTGCAAGATAGCAAGGCCTGCTTTTCTCAGATTATCTATACGTGAGTGGGTAATGACATCCTTCACTTCAAGAATTGTATTGGCCTGCATGCTGAATTCGCGCAAGCCAAGCCCGAGTAACAAACGCGTATAGACGGGGTCGCCGGCCATTTCCCCGCACATTGCAACAGGTATTCGAGCACGCTTGCCTGCTTTGATTACCTGATGGATTAATCGCAGAACAGATGGGTGGCACGGACTGTATAAATAATTAACTTCTTCATCAATACGGTCAATTGCAAGAGTGTACTGAATCAGATCGTTGGTGCCAATTGACAGGAAATCCAGATGTTTCGCAAACAAGTAGGACGAAATAGCCGCAGCCGGGATTTCTATCATGCCACCGATTTGCATATGATCATCAAATGCATGACCTTGTTGTCTGAGTTCGCGTTTTACATCATCAAGAATTTTAAAAACCTGATGAATCTCTTGAGTATTAGATAACATGGGGATCATCATGCGTACCTGGCCTTTTGCCGAAGCACGTAATATAGCGCGTAATTGTGGCCGAAAAAGTTCCGGGTTATTCAGGCATAATCTTATTGCTCGTAACCCCAGTGCTGGATTGGTAGGGCAATCTTCATTCTTGATATTTTTTAGTGGTTTGTCAGCACCCAGATCAAGTGTGCGGATGGTGACCGGACGGCCTTGCATGGTTGATACCATTGCCATGTATGTCTCATATTGTTCGTTTTCATCAGGCAGGGTATCTCTGTTCATGAACAGAAATTCTGTTCGATACAAACCGATTCCATCGATATTATAATCATGTAAGGTTTGCATATCTTCAGGGAGTTCGGCATTTGCAAGCAAGTGTATGGGAACCTGGTCTAATGTGATGGATGGTTTATCTTTTAATTTGTTCAGTGATGAGTAATAGTCCTGATAGGCTTGTTGCCTGTTTTTATAATCGGCCTCAATTTCCTTATTTGCATCGATCAGTACCGTGCCTTGCTCGCCATCAATAATAATATGATCATTATTCTGGAGGTAACGCTTGGCATTATGGATGCCGACAATGGCCGGTAATTTAAGGCTACGAGCCAGTATTGCAGTATGAGAAAGAGGGCCACCTGATTCGGTTATAAACCCGGCTATTCCCTGATGATGAAGCATGACAATGTCAGCAGGCGTTAAGTCATCAGCAATGATGATTTTTGTATGCAAGGTCTGGATGTCTTCCTGGGCGGGCATATCTTCTTCAAGTAAAATTCTTAATATGCGATTCACAACGTGGATAACGTCATCTTTCCTTGTTTTCAGGTAGGCATCGTTCATTTGATCAAACACTTCAACCAGAGAGTCGAGTTGAAGTTTTAATGCCCATTCTGCATTGCATTTTTTAGTTCGAATTAATTGCGTAGGGGCTTCAGTTAGTGCAGGGTCATCCATCATAAGCAAATGGGTGTCGATAAAAGCAGCAATATCCAGAGGCGTTGAGTGGGGAATTTTTTCCTGTATTTTATTTAATTGAGCGCGTGCAATCTTTAGTGCATGTTCGAGCCGTTGGATTTCATTTTCAATTTCTGCATCAGTAATGCAGGCTTCATGAATATCGGGTTGACCACGTTCAAGTTTATAGGCGCGACCAATGGCTATACCCCTTGATACTGCGATGCCTTTTATAGATATTGTCATATGACAAACCCCGGTGGTTAAAAAAGTAAATCTATTCGTCTTCTCCGAACCGGCTTTGAATTAATTGATGCAATTCTTCAGATGATTGAATTTCATCATCTCCAGTGGCAATCAGGACCAATTCTGTTCCTTTTGATGCAGCCAGCATCATGACGCCCATGATGCTTTTACCGTTTACTTCCTGGTTATTTTTTTTCAGGGATATATCTGAAGCGAACTTTGATGCAAGCGTAACAAATTTAGCTGCTGCTCTTGCATGCAAACCCAGTTTATTAATGATGATTACTTTTGTTTCTAACATAATGGTTTACAAATCATGATGCCATCCTTGCCTCCGGAACGGGCTTTTTCTGCGAGTTGATTAAGGTTGAGTCTTGGGTAATTAAGCACGCGTATCAGCATGGGTAAATTAACACCTGAAATAACGCGTATGTTATATTCTTTACTGAGATGATTGGCGACATTGCTGGGAGTAGAGCCATACATATCAGTTAGTATAATTACGCCATCGCCACTATCCAGATTAGCAATCCGGCTGGAGGCTTCTGTTCGAGCATCTTCCAGATTACAGTCATTATGAATAGCATAGTGATCAGTTTTTAACGGGCATGTTCCAAGCATGGCTGTTACTGTTTCGAGCAACTGCTGGCCGATGTTGTTATGAGTGATAATTAATAATCCTACACTCATGATATTTCCCTGTGACGCACCATTGTGTTGTCACGTTCCTGACTGAAGTAGCTATTGAGCGCTTCAGCCATGTATACAGAGCGGTGTTGACCACCTGTACAGCCTATCGCAATAGTCATGTAACTTCGGTTTTCCTGTTCGAAACGGGGTATCCATATATCGAGAAATTCAATAATTTGTTGTTTCATTTCACCGACCCACGCTTGACTGTCCAGGTATTGTATAACCTTTTTATCCTTACCTGTGAGGGGTCTTAGTGAAGCTTCCCAGTGTGGGTTAGGCAAGCAACGGGTATCGAAGATAAAGTCGGCATCGCTGGGCGGGCCGTGTTTAAAGCCGAAAGATTGAAATAATATGGACATGGATTCAGATCGTTTGTCGACAACGCGGTTTCTGACCAGTTCACGTAACTGATAAATATTGGTGTGAGTCGTGTCGATTAGTAAATCTGCTTGCGAAGCAATCGGAAGCAGTAATTCTTTTTCTATCAGGATAGCATCAGATAATGAAATATCATCAGTGGTTAATGGATGTTTTCGGCGAGTTTCACTAAAGCGTTTTAAAAGTGTATTGTCATCTGCTTTAAGGTAGAAGATATCAACGCTAAGATCAGATTGCGAAAGGTCTCTGGCTAATTCAGGAAATTCTTTTAAATCCTGATGGCTATTTCTGGCATCAATGCCAACAGCAACCAGTGTATGACTCTTCCCCCAGTCATCCTGTAGTTGTTCTACCAGTGCGGGCAGCATGCCTATGGGCATGTTATCTATACAATAGTAATCGAGGTCTTCGAGTGTGTTCAATGCAATGCTCTTTCCGGATCCTGACAGGCCACTGATAATAATTAGTTTCATTGGATGCTTTTCCGAAGTAGTTCGCTTTGACGTTGAATAAAATCTTCTGCTGCATCATATCCTTTTTGTAACAACATATGGTTACGCACCGCGGTCTCTACGGCAATAGCAAGGTTACGCCCTGGAGCGACAGGTAATGTTATTTCCGGGATATTCACATTCAGTACATTTCGATAATGTTTTGATCCTCGAAGCCTGTCTACGGCATGTAATTGTTCTTCGTTCATTTCTTTCAGGGCGATAATAAGGCGAAGATACTTACTGGGTTTGACGGCACTATCACCAAATATAGAGCAGATATTCAGTATTCCTAATCCTCTTACTTCAAGGAATTCACGCAGGAGTTCCGGGCAGTTGCCATTAACAATGTCTGGCGCAATACGAGAAAACTCCGGGGCATCATCAGCAACCAGACGATGACCTCGACTGATAAGTTCGAGTGCCAGTTCGCTTTTTCCCACGCCACTACTGCCTGTTAATAAAACGCCGCTGCCCATTACTTCCATGAATACGCCATGTATGACGGTTGAATCAGCTAATGCCCTGCCAAGGTGATATTGGAAATGATTAATGACTTCCTGGCTATTCTTTAGTGCAGTGTACAAAGGGATGTGATTTCGGTCAGCTAATATTAAAAAATCATGGGGGGCAGCTTGTCCACCTGTAATGACAACCATTACCGTACGTTCTTCCATGAAAATCTGTTTTGCACAATCGCTTCTGGAGTTTTTACCCAGTTTTTCCAGATAAGTCAGTTCGCTTTTACCCAGTACCTGAATTTTATTAGGGTGAATAAAATTCAGGTGTCCGATCAAGGCCAAAGGACGGTCACCTTTTACGGTTTCTTGTTTGATAACGCGTTGGTCACCCCCTTCACCTGCTTTGCATTCAAGTTCCAGAAGTTTTTGCAATTTCTCTACAATGACTTGTACGCTGGTATCATTCATCTGTATATTTAATCTGTATTTTGATTATTTGATTGGTCTATTAGCAATTGTAGTAGTTGTTCTTCAGTGTTGCTTGCTCTGAGCTTGTCGCAGAACGCTTCATTGCTGAATATTTTTGCTAATTGAGCCAGTATCTCAAGATGTTCATCTGTAAAGTGGTCAGGAACCAGCAGACAAAACAGCAAATCAGTTGGCAGATTATCGATTGCATCAAAGTCGATGGACTGTTTGAGCTTGATAAATGCACCAATAGCAGTTTTCCGTCCGGGTAAGCGCGCATGAGGTAATGCCACACCGTGTCCCAGGCCAGTACTGCCCAGTCGTTCACGATTAATGAGGCTTTCAAAGATCCCTTCTTCACTGATATCGGATGATTCCGATACCAGCAAAGCGCTTAATGCTTCCAGTACCTTTTTTTTACTTTGGGCGCTATTATCACAGTTGATCCTGTCGAGTGTGATAAGGTCTGTAATTTTCATGGATAAGACTCTTTATTCTCTCTAACGTTTATGATGGTTAGTTAATTTTTCTTTGTGTTTTTTCACCTGTCTGTCAAGCTTATAGATCAGACCGTCAATGGCAGCATACATATCTTCCTGTGTGTCTTCAGCAAATATATTTGTTCCACTCAAGTGCACAGTCGCTTCAGCTTTCTGGCGAAGTTTTTCGACACTTAAGATAACGTTTACATCCACAACCTGGTCAAAGTGGCGTTCCAGTTTTTCCAGTTTGCTTTCAACATAGCTACGTAGTGAATCAGTAAGTTCTACATGATGCCCTGTTATATTGACTTGCATTTCAGACTCCTTTATTTACTTGAATTATACCAATCTTTTGCGTTCATTGGATGATGGAATAAGCATGGCTTCACGGTATTTTGTGATGGTTCGCCTTGCTACTTTAATACCTTGTTTTAATAATAAATCCGCAATTTTGCTGTCACTTAACGGTTTTTTCGGGCTTTCGGCACCGATGAGTTTCTTGATGATGGCGCGTATTGCGGTAGCAGAACAGACGCCTCCTTCGGTAGTGCTGACATGGCTCGAGAAGAAGTATTTAAACTCAAAAATACCATTAGGTGTATGCATATATTTTTGCGTTGTTACTCGGGATATAGTGGACTCATGCATTTCAACTGCTTCGGCCACGTCCCTGAGTACAAGCGGACGCATGGCCTCATCTCCATACTCAAGAAACCCTCGTTGCCGTTCAACAATACAACGACCAACCTTGAGCAATGTTTCATTGCGGCTCTGCAGACTTTTTAAAAACCAGCGAGCCTCCTGTAAATGATTGCGTAGTGAATTGGTATCATCGCTTGTGTCTGTCCTGCGAATCAATCCGGCATATTGCTGATTAATGCGAATACGGGGCATGGTGTCCGGGTTTAACTCCACAGTCCAGATACCTTTGATTTTTTTAACCATTACATCCGGTACGACGTATTCAGTTTTTGTGGGCGCAACATCGGCGCCAGGGCGAGGGTTTAATGATTGAACCAGTTCGATTACTTTGGTCAGGTCTTCCTGACTGATACGCATTTGTCGTATTATCTTATTGAAATTATGACTACCCAGGGTATCAAGATGTTGTTGTACGAGAATGATTGTGGGTTTTAAAAATGCTGTATCCGGGGGCAGGTGTTGTAGTTGTACCAGCAGACATTCGCTGAGTGTTCTTGCGCCAACGCCTAATGGGTCAAATTGTTGAATGCGACGCAAGACGGCTTCAACCTCGTCAAACTCAACAGGTTCATCCTCGGCATCCATGCGTTGATTCAAGCCCTGATGAATATCATCGAGAGGGGTGTGTAAATAGCCGTCATCATCAATAGCATCTATCAACGCTACTGCAATGGCCCTGTCAGTATCCGAGAAGGGCGTTAATTGCATTTGCCAGGTCAGGTGTTCTTGCAGGGTTTCGGTTAATGAATCGGCACTTTCCCATTGGTCCTGAAAACTGTCACTTGAGGGCTGGGAATAGGAAGTTGAACCATCATAGACATCATCCCAGTTACTGTCTGTCGGGAGCTCATCGGGCATTTCATTTTTACTGGTGAGTTCGGCAGTGTCGGTATTGGATTGGTTGTCTACATTATCCTTGTTTGTTTCTTCGGGTTTTTGTGAGTCTGTTTCTTTGGCTGTATTATTTTCTTCTTCCACTTCGAGCATGAAGTTGGATTCGAGTACATTCTGGATTTCTAGCTGAAGTTCAATTGTTGATAGTTGTAACAGTTTGATTGCCTGTTGCAACTGGGGGGTCATGTGTAAACCTTGCTCATGACCAAGATAGAGTGATTGCTTCATATTCAAGTTAAATCCAAGTGATCAAAATTGATCTACTCTTCTTATTTTACTGCATTTATTATGCCAGTACAGGGCGATTGACCATTTTTTTGAAAAATATTTTTTTGTTAAGTATCAGATTAAAACAGTCTGTTTTTGTTGTTACTCATATTCATACATCGACAATAAAACGCAGAACTAAAGTGTAAAATCATGGCCCAGATAAACCTCTCTAACCTGTTGATTATTGAGTATTGATTCAGGGTCTCCTTCGGCAATAACCTGTCCCTCGCTTAATATATAGGCTGAGGTACAAATTCCGAGTGTTTCTCGTACATTGTGGTCAGTAATAAGGATGCCAATATCACGTTCTTTCAGGTGTTTAATGATATTTTGAATGTCGATAACTGATATTGGGTCGACGCCTGCAAAGGGTTCATCAAACAGAATGAAATTCGGGTTCATAGCCAGAGCGCGGGCAATCTCTGCGCGGCGACGTTCGCCGCCCGACAGGCTGATGCCAATATTGTCAGTGATATGGGAAATATGTAGTTCCCGCAACAAGAGATCCAGTTCAGCTTCACGTTGTTGTTCATTTAAATCGGTTCTGGTTTGCAAGATAGCCATGATATTTTCGGCTACTGTCAGCTTTCGGAATATGGAAGCTTCTTGTGGTAAATAACCGATGCCTGCTTGTGCTCGTGCGTGCATAGGCAGTTTTGTTATATCTTCACCATCGAGAGAGATCTTTCCCTGGTCTGCTGCAATGAGCCCAACGATCATGTAGAAACAGGTGGTTTTCCCCGCCCCGTTTGGCCCTAGCAAGCCAACGACTTCGCCCGAGTTGATAGTCAGGCTGACATTGTCTACCACCGTGCGATGTTTGTATTGTTTTAGTAAGTATTCAGCCTGCAGGATACTCATGGTTTTTGCGCCGGGGAAACAGGCTCTGTTTTGTTAGGCTGGATAGTGATGGTAACTCGGCCTCCGCCATTTTTTTTACCAGCATTTACCTTGTCGTTGCTGATATCGTATACGATTTTATCACTGGTAAAGGTATTTTTACCTTGTTTCAGCACCGCATTTTTTTCAAAAATAATAATATTTTTATTTGCAAAAAAGGTCATTTTTCTTGCTGAGGATGATATTTTTTTGTGCTGGCTGTCGGTCAGTTGTTCAAATGTAGAGGGTTGTCCCAGGGCGACTATTTTTTGAAATTGTCCTTCATGGGTTGTGATGGTGATTTTATTAGCGACAATTCGCATGCTACCTTGCCGAACGACAACATTACCCGAGTACGTACTGATGCCTGATTTTTTCTGAATGCTTGCACGGTCGGCTTCTACTTTTAACGGTTGCTGCCGGTCAGCTATCAGTGCCCAGGAATAACTGGCAGGAAAAATACCGGCCAGTAACAAAAGACAGGTTGATGTACGTATGCTAAGGCGCATAGGTAACCCTGACCTTGTTTAGAAATTTAACTGTTTCTGTTTGCATGTTTGTAAACATACCTTTTGACCTTAGAGAGATACCATCGCCGGTTAGATTAATGATTTTATTAGTGCTGATGGTGTTGGTTTCAATATTTATTAACAGGCTCTCAGTTGTGATCATAAATGGTTTTTTCTGATTTGTCGCTGATTGTTGCAGTTTCACTTTTCCGGTTAATAAAATACTCCTGTTATTTCCTTGAACCCTGCCATTTTCAGCTTTAACCTGCCAGGATTCACCGAATTCATTGTGTAATTTAATTTCGGGAGTTACTAACAAGGCTTCATCGGATTGCTGATAATGTTTCATACTGCTTGCGTTCATATGATACTGAGTGCGCCCATCCAGGCCCATGCTGGTAAGAGTGAAATCATCAATGCTGTAGTCAACGTCGGCGTTGGGTTGCAGAGGAGAGGCGGTGCTCACTTTATCCGAAAATTTTTCTGTCAGGTGAATGCTAAGGGTGACAATCAGGCTAATGAGGATTAAAACAAGAAAGGTACGAATTCGGGTCATTTTCGTTCAGCTTGAAATCAAGGTTTATGCAGGTAACTTTCGAGTTCAGATTCGAGTGTGCCCTGTGCTTCCATAATCATTTCACAGACATCACGCCCTGCACCCCGCCCACCATTGCTGGGAGTTTGCCAGTGTGAATGTTTTATTACCATGGGGTGTGCATCCCTCACTGCAATGGCAAGGCCAACTTGTGACATCACGGGCAGATCAACAACATCATCTCCGACATAGGCGCATTCTGCAGCGGTAATATCGAGTTTGGCAAGCAGGTCATTAAAAGCAATGGTTTTATCGTGCTGCCCCTGGTAAACATATTTTATACCCAGGTCACGAATACGGTGTTTGACAACCTCGGAGGTTCTGCCTGTAATAATGGCAACTGCAACACCATTATTTTGTAGCATTTTAAGCCCGTGACCATCACGTGAATTAAAGGCTTTGTATTCCTGTCCATCATCACCGATAAAAAGAGAGCCGTCTGTCAGTACACCATCGATATCGAAGATAGCAACTTTAATGTTTTTTGCCTTGTCCATTATATCTTTCATATAGCGATTTTCCTTTTGCGAGTCAGACTACGCCCGCGCGTAACAAATCATGCATGTTGAGTGCGCCAACCAGTTTATGTTGATCATTTTCGACCAGTAGCGCATTAATTTTATATTCATCCATGATCTGTAATGCTTCTGCTGCCAACATGTCTTGCCTGGCGACTTTACATTTAACCGTCATGATGTCCTTTATCGGAGTATTGTGCATATCCAGCCCTTGATCCAGTGTACGTCGGAGGTCACCATCCGTAAATATACCTATGATGGTGTTCTGATCATCGATAATGGCGGTCATACCCAGACTTTTCTGTGTGATTTCGAGTAATGCCTGCCCGAGTAATGCATCCTGTTGAATTGCAGGAATAGCATCGCCGGTATGCATGATCTGCTCGACATGCAATAACAGACGCCGACCCAGGCTTCCTCCAGGGTGAGAAAGTGCAAAGTCCTCTGCAGTAAAACCTTTAACCTCAAGCAAGGCAATAGCCAGCGCGTCGCCCATGGCGAGCGTTGCTGTGGTACTGGAAGTAGGGGCGAGATTTAGAGGGCAGGCTTCGTTTGTGACACTAACATCAATATTGACGTCGGCACTGGTGGCCAGCATGGATTCCGGATTACCTGTCAGGCTGATCAGCGGGACAGCGAGTCGTTTAATCAGGGGTAAAATAGTTAAAATTTCGCCGGTTTCACCTGAATTGGACAATGCCAATACAACGTCTTTAGCGGTGATCATACCCAGGTCACCATGACTGGCTTCACCCGGATGAACAAAAAATGCAGGGCTGCCAGTGCTGGCCAGGGTAGCAGCAATCTTGCCACCTATGTGTCCGGATTTGCCCATACCGATGACAACGATGCGTCCTTCACAGGCAAGCATTAGCTCGCAGGCACGTTGAAATTCGTCACCAAGGCGATCGATCAGTGCCACTACAGATTCGGCTTCGGCCTTGAGTACAGCTTTACCCAGTTCGTTAAAGTTATATGTTGTCATGGTCTGCTTTTACTTAATGTTGACGGCGGTTAAAATCAGTTTATTGCTTTGTTAAATAACAGGATACCCTAAAAGGCCTGTTTTTCCGAGGCCGTGTTTTTTATAATCGTTCGGTGGGGTATTAATGCGCTCCCAGGTAAACCATCACTTGATAACCGAAGAAGGCTGATAAAAGAAGACCCCCCTCAACACGGTTGATTCTGCCCGGTTTTTTAAAGCCGTAAGCGAGAAGGAATAACAGTACAGTAAGGCCAATCATAACGGGAAAATCTCTTTCCAGTATATTTTCAGGTAGCGGGCCGGGTTGTATAAGGCCAGGCAGTCCGAGAACAGCAAGAAGATTGAACATATTGGAGCCAATAATATTGCCAATGGCTATGTCGTGTTCGTTTTTATAAGCACTCATTACTGACGCTGCCAGTTCTGGCAGACTGGTGCCGATTGCGACAATTGTAAGGCCAATAACAACATCGCTGACACCAAATGCCGTGGCGATACTGATAGCACTGCTGACCAGTAATTTTGAGCCCAGTAATAACAATAACAGCCCGATAATGAACCAGAATGCAGCTTTTGCAGTGCTTGTATCCTTGGGTATTTCATCGTCATATTCTTGTGCTATCGGGTCAGTTTTACGAGAACGTAACCCCAGCATGGTGACGATATATATAATGATAAACATACCAGTAACGAGAATGGCGCCATCAAGACGCCCCAGGTGATCATCCAATATCAGTACGAACGAGCCCAGAGTGATAGCCAGCATGATAGGATATTCACGTTTTAATGTTTCTGATCTGACACTAAGAGGGATCATTAAGGCGGTAAAACCCAGAACAAGGGCAATATTGGTGATGTTAGAGCCGATTGCATTACCAATAGCCAGTCCGGGATTTCCTTCATATGAAGAAACTGCAGAAATTAGAATTTCCGGAGCTGATGTGCCAAAACCAACAATGGTCAGGCCAATAACCATCGGGCTGACACCCAGGTTTCTGGCGATAGAAGCGGCGCCCAGTACAAAACGGTCTGCGCCCCAAAGTAGTAAGACAAAACCGGCAATAATGATGAGTATATTTTCGAACATGAGTATTTTTAGTCTTTAATTTTAGATTACAGGGGTAGTGTTATTGTAAACGTTAAGGTTCAGGTGCTTTTAATTTTGGTTATTTTACAACGACTACAGCAGTAGCGGGTTAGCAATTTTCCCTGTTTTACATCAAAGCCCATTTTTTTATCTTCTATCCATTTGTGAAAGCCATTTTTACACAGCGTTTTACCCTTATGTTTATCAGCGGCTTTAGGTTTCTTGAATGGAATAATATCAGCCATGCGTTATTATCGCTTTTCCTGATTATGTGTACAAGTTTGGGTTACAATGAATCTTGTTGGGTCTGGATATTGACTGGAATTATGACAATAAAAACGATAGAGGTAGGGGCATTCGGTTGTCAGCATGAAAACTGGATTGATACCTATTATCCGGAGGATCTTCCTGAAGACTGGCGGCTGGATTATTACAGCCATCATTTCAATATTATACTAATGCCGGAAAATGAATGGCTGAATGTTACTGAAGAAGAAATAAGTCAGTGGCTTGCGGATGTAAAGGAAGGGTTTGAGTTTTTATTTGCTATAAATGATAGCGATATAAACGAGGCGACGATTGGCCAGCTTGGATTAATCAGACAGTTACTCAAGCCATATTTTGCAGGCGTTGTTATAAAGTCTCCGCATGGGAACCTGAATGATAATGACATGCAGAGCCTGAAGGCAATTGCGCCTGTGTTTGTCGATGGTATCAACCCATCCGGTAAGCAATATCCGGTTTGCTGGAGAAAAGGCCGCGATGACGAAAATGCCACTATTGGTTTTATCAATGAAACCGAAGCAGGTAATTTGCGTGAAGTAAGGGCCTGTGTTGAAGCATTTATGGCACAAAACAACGATGCCAAGAAAGCCTGCCTGATATTTGACGGCGACACACCCTCTGCGAAAACGATACAGGATACCCAGGTTATTATTGAAATGTTGACCTGATCTATTTTAAATCCTTAAAAAATTGAATTTTTTCATAAAAATCAGGCTAAAACCTCCCGTTTCTGGCTGAATTTCTATATGATTGCGTATTCGGGAATGATCATTCGTGTCAGGGTGGCTGATTTTCCCCCGAGGCCTGTTTTTTTATGTGGAAATGGTTTGTAATACTATGATTAATAAAGAAGATATTAAAGAATTGATTGAAAATGGATTGTCTGGTTCCGAAGCTACCATCGTCGGTGATGATGGTTCTCATTTTGAAGGCACGGTGGTGTGTGCTGATTTTGAGGGTAAAAATACTATTGCACAACATCGTCTGGTGTTTGCAACATTGGGTGACCGCATGCAAACGGGTGTTATTCATGCATTGGCGATGAAAACCTATACCCCTGCCGAGTGGCAAAAAATAAAAAATCAGTAGTGGAATAAAAACAAAATAACAATTGAGTCATTAAAGTATGGATAAATTAATTATCAGTGGTGTGACACGCCTTCAGGGTGAAGTCCGTATATCCGGCGCAAAAAATGCGACTTTGCCAATATTGGCAGCGGCCTTGCTGGCTGATGGCGTAATGCGTATTGGCAATGTGCCACATTTGCAGGATGTCACCACAACAATGGAATTGCTTGGCAGGATGGGCGTTGCTCTAACGTTGGATGAGCGAATGACTATCGAGATCGATGCATCTACGATCACGGACTTTCATGCCCCTTATGAACTGGTTCGCACCATGCGTGCATCTATTCTTGTGTTGGGGCCATTGCTGGCGCGGTTTGGAAAAGCCGAGGTATCACTGCCAGGCGGTTGTGCAATTGGATCACGCCCGGTTAACTTGCACATTGATGGTTTGCGGAAACTGGGTGCAGAAATAACAGTAGAAAATGGTTATATCCATGCAAAGGCAGATCGTCTGAAGGGCGCCACTATTATTATGGACCTGGTGACGGTAACTGGCACAGAAAATCTGATGATGGCGGCTACATTGGCCAAGGGAACAACCATTATCGAGAATGCAGCACGCGAGCCTGAAGTCGTTGATCTGGCGAATTGTTTAAATGCCATGGGTGCCAAAGTGAGTGGAGCAGGGACGGGTATGATTACCATAGACGGAGTCAAAAAACTCACAGGGGCACAATATGATGTATTGCCAGACAGAATAGAAACCGGGACGTTTCTGGTGGCCGCAGCGGTTAGTGGCGGGCATATCAGGGTACGTGATACACGTCCGGAATTGCTTGACGCGGTGTTGTCCAAACTCACCGATGCAGGTGCTGATATTTCCACAGGGGAAGACTGGATAGAGCTGGATATGCATGGCAAAAGACCGCGTGCAGTTGATATTCATACGGCTCCCTATCCTGCTTTTCCGACAGATATGCAAGCGCAATTTACCGTATTAAATGCCGTATCTACGGGTGTTGGTGCCATACGTGAAGCTGTGTTTGAAAACCGTTTTATGCATGTGCAGGAATTGCAACGCATGGGTGCAGATATACGTGTCGAAGGAAATATGGCCATAATTAAAGGCGTTGATAAATTAACCGCAGCTCCGGTAATGGCAACTGACCTGCGTGCATCGGCCAGTCTGGTCATAGCGGGTCTGGTTGCAGAAGGCGACACGATTGTTGATCGTATTTATCATATCGATCGGGGTTATGATCGAATAGAAGAAAAACTGTTGTTACTGGGCGCAAAGATTCGCCGCGTACCTTCGTAGTAATAAAGATTATCAGAGTTGCAGATTATGAAAGACGTATTCACCATTGCATTATCCAAAGGCCGTATCTTTAAAGAAACCATGCCGTTGCTCAAGCACGCCGGTATTGAACCAATAGACGACCCTGAAACCAGCCGTAAACTGATTCTTGATACCAATCATGATGATGTAAAGCTGGTTATTATCCGTGCGACCGATGTGCCGACCTATGTTCAGTATGGAGCTGCAGAGGTAGGTGTTGCAGGCAAGGACGTGCTTATGGAGCATGGCGGTGAAGGGCTATACGAGCCTGTCGATCTGGAGATTGCGAAGTGTCGATTAATGGTTGCCGGCCTGGAAGGCGAACCTGCCCATGCAGGACGTTTACGCATTGCGACCAAGTTTATAAACAGCACCAAACGTTATTATGAACAACAGGGCAAGCAGGTTGAAATCATCAAAT
>JAADHQ010000145.1 GCA_013151795.1 Gammaproteobacteria bacterium
GATTTTAATATCAGCGCATTAAATGGTTTGGTAATATAATCTTCAGCCCCCATCTCCAGACACGCATCAATACTTTTTTTATCATCCAGTGCAGAAATCATAATCACTGATGTATTTTTCATGGCATTATCTTGTTTAATATTTTGCAATACGTCAAAGCCACTCATACCAGGCATCATGATATCAAGCAAGACCAGATCCACAGGGTTATTTTTTAACGAATCAAGAGCACATTGGCCATCTTCAACAGCTGACACGTTATAACCCGCTCTTTTTACTCTTTTCTGTAAAAGCTCTCTACTCATATCATCATCTTCGACAATTAATATATTCGGCATTTGTGATCCGGTCCAAACAGGATCACCACTGATATTTTCACGGAAGCGCCTGTTTAACAAACTCCGGACAATGCGATTTCTAAGCACAACCATATCAAATGGCTTAACAAGATAATCATTAGCACCCAACTCAATACAACGGATAATATTACTGGATTCACTTTCAGCCGTTAACACAATAACGGGGACAGACTTCAACTTCTCATCAGCCCTCATTACTTTTAACACACCATAACCATCCAGAACAGGCATCATAATATCAAGCAATAAAAGATCAAAATCTTCCACTGTCATTAGATCGAGTGCCTGTTGCCCATCATTGGCTACGGCAACTGTATAACCCTGCTTTTCCAGCCGACGACAGAGCATGTCCCTGTTCATTTCATTATCATCGGCTATTAAAATGGAGTTATATATGTTCTTCATTATCTTACGCATTCAATGTATTTACCACTTTCTATGAAAGACTTACTGTCAACGGGAAGAATGATCTCAAAACAGGAACCAACACCTTCCTGACTATTTAATACAAGATCTCCACCCAGCATTTTGCAATAACTCCTGCTGATCGATAAACCCAAACCACTGCCCCCATATTTTCGTGTTGTCGAACTGTCTGCCTGAGCAAATGGTGAAAATAATTTCTCAGCTTCCTCAGCCGAAATACCAATACCAGTATCCACTACTTTAATTGATACCTCTTCTCCATTTACACCTTTAATCCTTTCTACCACAAGCTCTATATTACCATTCCGGGTGAATTTAGCTGCATTACCCAATAAATTGATTACAACTTGCTTTAACTTGAGGCCATCCGAAATAATATCATATGGATCATCAATATAAGTCAACTTAAAGGTATTTTTGCGCTTTTCTATCAAGTGCATGACTGTTTCTTCGACATCTTTTATTAATTCTTTAACATTAATACTGCTAAGCTCCAGTGCTATCTTACCCGCCTCAATTCTGGATAAATCCAGAATATCTGAAATAAGTGACAACAAATGCTGCCCGGATGTATTAATTTTATTTAAATCCTTCGACAGATTTTGCTGGCCTTCTTCTTCTGCCTCTTCTTTCAACATTTCGCTATAACCAATTATAGCATTCAAGGGCGTGCGTAACTCATGACTCATATTAGCCAGAAAGATAGATTTTGCCTTACTTGCATTATCAGCCTCCAGTTTTGCCCGCTTAAGCTTCCTTAGCATAATATCCATATAAACAGGCAACACCAGTAAACTTACAATCAAAAAAACAGACTCAAAGCTCTTCTCTTGCCAACTTGCCTCGTATACCAAAATAATAGTAAAACCTACAACACTTAAAAAAGATGCAGCATACAAATTTTTCCTGCCAAAACGCGCTGCGTGACTAACGAATACCCAAACATATAATACGTATAAAGGACTATTTACACCGCCTGTAACAAATATACCGTACGTGATAGCCACCATATCAAAAAGCAGAGTAACCAGAGGACGATTTTTAATATTTGGATATTTTGTAACATGCCAGTAATTTAAAGAAATATAGATAAAAAAAGCCAACCCGAATAACTTGTACTCTTTACTAGTAATGTGAAAATTACCCAGACCAATATATGCAACCACCACAAAGAAAAAACCGAAACGGACGACAACTTGCTGAAACTCAGCATTTTTTAAATTACGCTTAAAATAATCAATCAATGTCTTTATGCTTTTATAATTATTTTTATTGCTTACTGGTTAATGATGTTATCTTTTCCAACAATCTGGTTAAATCAATCGGTTTGGTATCATACTCATCACAACCTGCATCCATTGCTTTTTCCCTGTCACCAGACATTGCATGTGCCGTTAACGCTATAATTGGTATATTTTTTGTTGCCTCATCTTTTTTTAGTATTTTTGTCGCTTCCCAACCATCAAGCACAGGCAAACTCATATCCATAAGAATCAAATCAGGCATTGATGACTTAGCCAATTCAACACCTTCACTTCCATCGACTGCCATGACAAGATCATAGCCTTTACGCTCAAGCCTTCGGCTGAGCATATCTCTATTCATCTCATTATCTTCAACTAATAATAATTTCACTATCATTTACTCCTTTTTCACTTTATTTCACATACGTTCGAACATAGTGGCCTACCTGCTCACAAATATCTTTATCTGCGTATTGATGCTTTTCTATTATGCTATCAACAGATTTCTGTAAAAGAATTTTTTGTTCCATTGATAAATCAGCTGCCGTCAAAATAATAACAGGAATATCACCCCATTCAGGTTGTTTTCTGAATTCATCTATAAACTCGAATCCATTCATTTCAGGCATCATTAAATCAAGCAATATAAGAGCAGGTCTTTTAATCTTCAAACATTTCAATCCTTCCTTCCCATTTTCTGCTTCATCTACCTTCCATCCATGCTTTTCTAACATCGTCTTTACTAATACCCTTGCGTCCTGATCATCTTCAATCAGTAACACAGATTTTTCAGATTCTTTTCTGATAGTACGTTTGATCGAGTCTGACAATCTGGGCCAGTTAACAGGCTTTGGTAAAAAATCAGCGGCCCCTAATGCAATACCTTTACGAGCTTCATCTACCATGCTTACGATTACAACCGGAATGTCAACCAAGTCAGGGTGATCTTTTATCATTTGCAAAACATTCCAGCCATCCACCTCAGGCATCATTATATCAAGCGTAATAACATCAGGCTTTTCTGATATCGCCAGAGCCAGCCCTTCCTCACCTGTGCTCGCGCCAATAAATTCAAAGCCTTCATTTGCCAAAAACCGTTCAAGTAATTCGCGTACAAACGCATCATCATCTATACATAAAACTTTACTAACTGATCTACGCCGTTCGTGTTGCGCCAACTCTTTTACAACGCGCTGGACATCTAACTTTCTTTCTTCTCCATCGCAAGATGCATAGGCATTTGCAGGGATCACACTTATTCCCTCAGGGACAATAATTCTGAAAACAGAACCTTTGCCTATTTCACTTTCAACATTAAGGCTACCCCCCATCATACTAATAAAATGTTTGGTAATCGCTAGTCCCAGGCCAGTTCCACCAAACCGTCTTGTTGTCGAAGAATCCGCTTGCGTGAACGGCTGAAATAGATTTTCTACCTGTGACTCCGTCATTCCAATACCATTATCAGCGATACTAAATTTTATCCAGTCTGCCCCATGAATTTGTTCACGACTCACAACGATGCTTATTTCCCCATTACGTGTGAATTTTGAAGCATTACTCACAAGATTTAACAGCGACTGCCTGAGCTTGGTTATATCAGTATACATAGCGCCCACTGACTCAGGACAATCTATAACCAACTCATTATTATTTCTATCCAGTAACGGCTTAAGTGTAGATGTAACATCATGCAGCACAGGGTATATATCAAAATGCTCTTTGTATAATTCCATCTTGCCTGCTTCAATTTTAGATAGATCCAGAACATCATTAATTAATGCCAACAAATGGTTACCTGCTCCATGTATTTTCCCCAGGTCTGACACCAGGTCTTCATAAACATTTTCGGTAGCATCATCCTTTAGCATTTCACTATATCCGATAATCGCATTTAACGGGGTGCGTAATTCATGGCTCATATTTGCAAGAAACTGACTTTTTGCCTTGTTCGCTTCCAGTGCTTGTGACCGTTGTTTTTCAAGCTCCTTGTTTTTATCTTCCAGCTCACTTAACGTCTGCCTTAATTGCAACGTTGCGGCATCAATTTTGCCTTGCAATTCTTCCTGTGAACCTTTTAATGCATCACCCATCAGGTTAAAACTTTTACCTAACGTTTTCAGCTCCCCTCCTTTCTCAGGCACTACTCTTGCGCTCAGGTTGCCATGCTCCAGCTCACTCACTGCTGACGTCAGCCTGATAATCGGATCACTAACCTGTTTGCCAATATATGAAGCAAACAGCCCTGTAATGATTAAAATAAATAACGTCATAAACAGACTGTCTTTTATTAACTCATTCTGACGCAGAGTTGTTGATTCTCTTGATAAAGTAACCGCTACAAACCCTAATACTTCTTTCGTTCTTATATACTGCAACGCAGTATCTGACATCATTTCATCTTCTATCTCATCACTTACCATTGTCTGGGTTTTATAAATAGGCGCATAAAAAATAAGTTCATTACCCGAATGTGAACTTATAAATTGAGAAGTCGATATTGAATCTCTACGGACGCTATCAACCATCTGACCTACGCTGGCTAGTACGTGCGCTTTGTCATTTACCGATATATAAACTACATCCTCCTCTACTTTTGCACTCTGAATCAGTAGCTGCAGAATATCTGTATTACCTGAAAACACCCCAAACTCACTAGCTTGAGCCAGCTGCTTGGTAATAATAGAACCTCGCTCCTCCAGTGATTTTTCCAGGTCAGTATATTGCGCCTGTATAAAGAAAAGACTTAGCAGCAATGCAATCAAAAATGCGGGTAATAAACCAAGCATCAGTACTTTTCGCTTTATTCCCCAGCTACTCATGAACCACCCTCCTTTAGCTGCATATCTGACTGTATCTTGCTTTCAGACTTAAGAAATAAACCAAGTGACCTGGCTACTCTTTCATTAATTGAGACCGAGAAATATTTTGGGTAATACAATTTGCGAGCAGCCATCTTGCTACCTTTAAGCATATCGACTATCAGCTCCCCTGTGTATTGCGCCAACTGTTTTGGAGTGCTGTATACAGCTATCAAGGCTCCTGCCCGCACATATGCACGAGAGTATCCAACCACAGGAATACGCTTCATATAACTTGTCATGAACAGACTTTGCAATGTGCTTCTATTAATAACGACAGGATCTGCAATTGTAAGTAATACTTCATTGTCATCCAGAACATCGTTTAATGTGCTCAATAATTCGCCTGTCTTATTAATTGTTTTTGATTCAATTCTGATATTTTTCTTTAATGCAATATCTGACAATTCTTTTTTTCTGGAAGCAGTTGAAGGTCCTAGAATAACGCCTACATTTTTAATATCAGGCAATGCGATGCGAATCAGGTCAAGTTTTCGGGACAGCGGCTGATCTATAAATACTGCGGAATATCGCTGCAGATTTTTATTATCTACTTCTTTTATTATTAACTGATATGACCGTTTTGGTAGCAAGGTATTCAACACTGCTTTTTTACTATCAAGCTGTGACATTTTTTTTGCCGCCTTACTACCTACAGTCACCAGCAGCTTGTATGAATCACTGTCAACATCGTCCAAAAAAACCTGATTCAACTCATCAATCATAATCACATCAATAGAAATATCTATTGAGCTATCATTTGCCAATGTCTTTTTTAATTGTTCACGAAATATCTGGTAAGGTTTACTGCTTTTACTGACTACCATTAATACATCACTCGCATATACAAAAGATGAAAATAATGCAGAACATAAAAGCCAAACAAATAGAATTACCGTATAAGTATAAAACTTACAGGCAACCTTATGACTTATGTTATAAAAAATATCCATTATATATTTCAGATGGCCTTGCTCAAAATTCCATGCTAACCGACACAAGCACTACCGGTTCTTTTTTATATGCTCGATCAAAATCAAAATAGGATTTTAAAGCATCCTTGATAATGACTTCATAACGACCCTTTAACGAACCTGCTTTTATTCTTTTAGAAATACGCACATCCATTGTATTATATCCCCCTGTTTCATCACCACCCACCCATTTCATTGATGAAACATTATAATAACCCGCACTTACTGATAAATCCTGCTCTAATTTATGTGACACCAGAAAACTAACTGTATGACGTGGAACACTGCCTGACAAGTTTCGACTTACAAATGTGCCATTTACGAGCCTTTTTTCAATATACTGTCCTTTGAGCTGCGCATATGAATAGGTAACCCACAATCGGGTTTTCCTGCCTGGACGATATTCTGCCTGAGCCTCTATACCCCAGGTATCTGTCTTGCCACCGGTTATGTAAGCAGGATCAATTTCATTATCTGCATCAGTTGCCGTTTTATCTTCAAAATCAGAAATAATGTCTCTGATTCTTTCATAAAATAATTTTACGTCTATGCTCGACCTGCTTTCAGGCATCTCAAACAAATAACCTAACTCATATGAAGTCATTTTTTCTGGCTTGAGATTTTGATTCCCGCGAAACAATATATTTTGATCAAACGGCGGAAGAACAATCCCTCCAAGGTCAATAACACCATTGGCTCTGTCCTCAAATGCTGACGGCGTACGATATGCAATCGAAGCAACGCTCCTGAACGTATGGCCAGGTTTTAAGTGATAATTTAATGCCAGACGAGGAGAAAAATTTGTATTCGTAATATCATTTTTTTCTATTAACAGCCCTCCATTAACGTTAAGATCTTTATTTGCCACCCATTCTGTATTAGCAAACACTCTGTACAAATGATTATCAATTGTGTCTGCTGTATTAAAATAACCAAAATCATAGATCCCACTAACCTGATCAAGACGGACTTCAGCACCCCAAACAGCACGAAACTGCTTCGAAAATCTTTTTGTATGCTGATATTCAAAATTATAGCGTTTCTCAAACCCTGAAAGACTGAGCTGGTAAGGAACAATAATCCCTGGAATGGGCGCAGGTGGCGGCGTAATTAACAAATTAGCAGGTATAGGAAAAAACGCATCCCATACATCATTTACACGATGATAGTTATATGAAAAATTAAGTTTAACCTCTTCAATATTACTTACCTGTCGGGTCCATACCAATTGCTGGTAATAACTTGTTATATCCTCACGTCTAAATGGATCATTAACCCTACCGTCTCCTTTGCTGTTATCACCTGTTATGTAGCCCGCACTAAAATCCAGCGTATTAACGGTATCGGGATTATATATGCCCCTGATATTTATTTTCTGCCGTCGCTCATCATCAGCAACACCTCGATAATAATCATTTTTTTTTGCTTCGACGCTCAACCGATAACTCAATTTTCTATCTTTATTTCCATAACGGTAATACATTCTGCCGGTACCTTGTTTGCCTCCTTCTACAATCAATTTATTCCCTTGAGCAAGATCCGGGGGTATCGTAATTATATTAATAACCCCTATGAATGAGTTAGCCCCGTACGCCACTCCGTTAGGACCGCGAACTACCTCTATCCTCTCAACATCATCAATGCTGATGGGTAAGTCGCTCCAGTCTACTCCTCCAAACAGGGGTGTGTAGACAGAACGGCCATCGATAAGAACCTGCAAACGTTTTGAATATATATCTGAGTTGCCATGATAAGTAACTGCTGTCACGCCATTTACGCGGGCTACCTGAAAACCGGGCACCAACCGAAATAATGACGGAATATCCCTGGTGCCTGACGCCTCAATCATTTCAGAGGTTAATACGGTTTGCGATGCAGGGACTTCAGAGCGAGGCTGTTCAAGACGGCTACCTGTTAAAATAACAGGTACATCGCTTAAAAACTCATCTTCCAGATTATCAATTTCGTCTGCGTAATTATTTTGACTCGTAGTCAAAATAATCATGTACGTTAAAATGCGTACTAAACAGGAACAATTAAATTTTTTACTCATAAATTAATCAGAGGTTAGTTAGTGTTTTAAATGCGAATGAAACATACTTATTATTTTTTTACTGCCCAGATCCGTTAGAAACAGTCTAATTTTAATAAAATTCAACCAGTTACGCTGCATCCTTTAAATGAACTATACCATACGGAATATATCGGATAAAAACCAGGGAGCTTTAATTAGAATATTAATCAACAGATTGATTTATTTAGAAATAATTATAATACCAACACTATGCTGTCAGCCAGAATGTAACCGGGCCATCATTGGTCAAAGTCACTTTCATATCGGCTGCAAACACACCTGTTTTAACTTGCGAGTAGGACTCAACAGCCAAACTACAAAAAGTTTCGAAACGTTCTCGTCCAGTCTCAGGAGAGGCTGCAGATGAAAAGCCGGGGCGCTTTCCTTTTTTTGTATCTGCTGCCAGTGTAAATTGAGGAACTATCAGTAAACCTCCCTGAACTTCTTCCAGACCCAGATTCATCTTACCCTGATCATCCGGGAAAATTCTATAACCAAGCAAGCGCTGTAACAAACGCTCCCCATTAACGTTCTCATCGTTTTTTTCTATGCCAATAAAAGCAAGAATCCCCTTGTCTATTTCTGCAATAATTTTATTATCAACCTTAACATTTGCCGATATAACTCTCTGCAACAAAGCTATCATGCCAGAGCATAACCCAATGAGCGCGTTGCATTAATCAATGCATCCACTATCCCTTTTTCAAAGGCCGAGTGTCCTGCATTATCGATAATATTCAACGATGCTTCAGGCCAGGCTTCATGTAAGGAAAATGCCTGCTCAACCGGACAAACCATGTCGTAACGACCATGAATAATAGTTGTCGGTATATGCCTGATAACATCTATATTAGACAGGATCTGATCGGGTTCTATAAACGAAGCATTTACAAAATAGTGACACTCTATCCT
>JAADHQ010000091.1 GCA_013151795.1 Gammaproteobacteria bacterium
CTGTTCAAACTGGAAGACAGATCCTGAAGTTCATGAAGATTTTGAGCAACCTGCTCACTGCGACCGGCATTTTCATCTTCAGCATGTGATATCTGTTCAATATTACCCGCTACTTCATTGGTAACAAGTGATTGCTCTCCCGATGCAGTAGCAATCTGATTTACCCTGTCATTGATTGCCTCTACCCCGGTTGTCATGCTGGCAATTGCGCCAGATGTACTATCAACACTCTCCATCATACTGTGGGTTACATCCGCAACACGACCCATTGCCACACCCAGATTTTCATTTGACTGCATATTATCAGTAATCATCGAAGTAATTTCAGATGTAGAACTCTGGGTCTTCATTGCCAATTGGCGTACCTCATCGGCAACAACTGCAAACCCACGTCCCATCTCGCCAGCACGCGCAGCCTCTATGGCCGCGTTTAATGCCAACAGGTTTGTCTGGTTGGCAATATCATTAATTGCACCCACCATATTAAGCATACCCTTACTCTTTTCAGTCAGATCAGTAACATCATCCTTGAGTCTGTTAATCTCCGATTCCATTTCACGGGCACGGTTAGACATATCGTCGACACATTGTTTGCCAGAAGCCGAAATCTGCTGCACATCATTTGCTTCCTGTGCCGCTTCGGCCGCATGTCTGGCTATCTCTGCTGCTGTTGCTGATAATTCTTCTGTGGCCGCCGCAGTTGTCCTTGCCTTGTCCGCACTTTGTACGACGTTTTCAGACACGCGCATAATTTCACCATTTGCGTCTTCCGTTCGACACCTGACATCGTCAGCAACAGTGACGACGCTTTTAAACATTTCCTGTAATTTTTCCATCATGTTATTAAAGTAAAGCGATGCCTGGCCAAGTTCATCACCGGAATCCAGCGCACACCGCTGTGTCAGGTCACCTTCACCTTCAGAAATATCTTTCAAAAGGTCACGCATATTAACAAGTGGTTTGATAACGAATATACTAATACCAAACACAATCAAGATACCCATCGCTACCCCAACCAGCAATAGTACCAACTGAAATGATTTGCTTGCATCTACCTGGTCAATTAACGCAGTACTATTCAGGTCAGCCCGCTGTTCCAGTGAATTAACCAGACTTCTTATTTTTTCAGCCGCCTGATTAACCAACGGGCTGATTTCTGTTCTGATGATATAAGAATCTGTGCGCCATTTGGGCCCACCGTGAATATCCTGCATGCCCTTGAATCCAACAAAAAACTTGTCAAATAACACCGCGACTTCTTTTAGTGAGTCCGCCTGATCAAACACCAATAGATCACCGTAGCCTTGTAATTTTTTAATTAATTCAGCAGCCTCTGTTTTATACAATGCGACCTCATCAAGTGAAGCCTTGCCTCTAAATGCAAGATATGCCCGCGTACCATTCATAACATTCGACCAGATATACCTTAAACGCTCCATATCCATGAGAACTTCTTTTCTCTCATCACTGGAATCTTCATCTTCTTCAGCATCAATCATGGCACCCATGTGTTGCAACATCTGCTGACTAATCGGGTTAATGTTTCTAGCACTAAACAGCATTGCTGGAATATTTTTTGCGTCATTAACTGCCAGCTCTAATAAACGCTCTTTGTAGCTTGCAAATTTACTGACATCCTGTGCAATTTCATTGACCAGTTTATTGGTTGACTCGTTCTGTTGAACCCATGGGATTGATTTCAGTCCTTTAAGGCTCTTTTCTACTTTAACCAGGCCGTTCAGATAATCATCCTTATCCTGTTTGGTTTTACTAAGCAGATAAAAACCCAATGCACTCGATGTTTGTTTGAGGTTATCGCTCAACTGAAGGGAAGCTGTCACCGTTGGCTGAATATTTTTAACCACTTCTGTAACTTGTTTATCTACACGTGACAAACTGTAATGCGAACTCAGAGCAATGCCTATCATAACCGCAATTATTGCAAGCAATGAACCTATGACCTTGTATTTAATAGATATATTCCGAAAATGACTGATAATCCGCATAATGATTCCTACTTGATTTTAACAAATTCGAGCTAAAAAACCCGGCAATAACTTTTCTGTACCAAATATATCGTCAAGTGAGATTAAAACTTTACTGATTCAGGATTAATTTAATGCCAGAAAACAAGTGGTCGAAGGAAATAATAGATGAGAAAAAAACTAAGGCTTTATGATTTGACAATTTCCAGCCAATGAAAACCTTCATTCTGGCTGGCCAGCCTTATCCAGTCAGAAGAGCAACCCATAGCACCCGAGAAAGCATGCATAACATGCTCATGAGCATTATTTTTTTCGCTCATGTGAACCGCTACCAGGTGTTGTAAATTCTCACAATTAATTTTTTTTAATAACCCGGCCGCCTGGTCATTACACAAATGCCCCGTCCTCCCTGAAACCCGGGCCTTCAGAGACTGCGGGTACGGACCATTCATCAACATGTTATGGTCATAATTACCTTCAAGAATCAACGCATCAAGCCCTGTTAACATCTCAACAATGTGAGGCGTGATAGTACCTGTATCCGTTAAAATACCCAATTGATGATCTGCATCTGAAAAAACGAATTGCACAGGCTCAGCCGCATCATGCGGAACAGGAAAGGGTTTGATCGTCAGTGATTGAATATCAAACTGTTCATGGCTACTAAAAATAGTGAGATGGGGATAATCATCGCGCTGACGACAGCGATTGTATGTACCCTGTGTCATCCAGACAGGGGTATTATACTTTCGTGAAAATCGCGCTACACCCTGAACATGATCACCATGTTCATGCGTTACCAGTATTGCACTGATATCTTCCGGATTGATTGACAGCTTCAGCATTCGTTTTTCAACTTCTTTAGTTGAAAAACCGCAATCAATCATAAGACAGGTTCCACTCGATTCAACAAGAGTAGCATTACCCTTGCTACCGCTGCCAATCGACGCAAAACGCACCTTATTTTCCTCTGTTTACTTTAACTGCTCAAGTAATAATTTTAATATACGCTCAGCTGTAGATGACGTTTCGATCTGACCTTTTTCATCATTAACCACGACACTAACAACTTTCCCGTGCGCTGTTACCTGCACCTGATACATCCGGTCTTCCAACTTGTCATCACTAGACCAGAATGCCAACCTGGATAAAATGCCATCCTTCTTTGTGATGCGATCAGGGTCATTGTAACGAACATAATAAATACCCTTTGAACGATTTCGGTCAACAACGGTAAAACTAACCCTGTCCAGTACCAAACCAACCAGACGCCATGCGCGTGAAAAATTACGATTCAGCTGCAATGACGGATGGCCTTCCTTATCTACAAATATTGCTTTCGGCGCTCTATCTTTACCCTGAGCAATAATTGTTTCTGCGTGTTGTTTTTGAACACCCAGATCAACCATCAGCCGTTTAAGCATCTTGGCCTCAAGTTCGTAATCAGTTGGGGCAGATTCCCACTGTGAACCTTCACTTGTAAGGAAACTATCAACCACCCGTTCAACCATACCTCGATGAGACAAAAACAGCTCAACGGTTCCTTCCTTTTCGCCTTGTTCTATCCGCATTCGGAACTTGTCACGCGCATTTGAAGAATAGGCGCCATCAAAGAGACTCCCGACAAATTTACGAATAAAGCCCTTGGGGATAGCCGCTCGATTCTCGGCCCATTCTGTCTCCAGAATACCTTGTCCTTGTTTATCGACAACCAGAACAAAACCATATCTGAGCCAGAATTCACGTACCCTTGGCCAAATTTGTTCTTTTGTACCTGATAGTACCAACCAGGAGTTAACCCCGACATGCTCAAAGCTGATGCCCAACTGTGATGATAGTGCAGTGTTATTTGTTATAACCCCATCTTTCTTTCCATGATAGGCAGAATAAGTATTAGCATCAGCTGCCAAATCAGGTATATCAAAGGTACTATTACCTTTAGGCTTGGTTAAATCAGGAGGTATATCCAGAGATTTTTGCCTGGATGTATTTTTATATTCCAGATTATTATCATCAGGTAATATATCCCTGATTGTCGAGCAACCTGAAAAATAGAACCCTAAAACAAGGATAAATAGTCGGATGGTTATTTTATTATTTACTATCATGTTCAACCTAAATATTAGTTAATAACTTCAGCCTGTCGTAATGCCTCACGCACAGGTTCATGGTATTGTGAAGAAAGAACCGTTAGTGGTAAACGAATTCCATCCGGTATTAAACCCATCTCAAACAAGGCCCATTTAACAGGGATCGGGTTAGCCTCTAGAAACAAATCTCTGTGTAACAAACCCAGTTTTTTATCAATTTCATGTGCTTCATCAGCTTTCCCTGCCAAAGCTGCCACACACATATTATGCATGGCAAGAGGTGCAACATTGCTGGTAACCGAAATAACACCTTGCCCACCAGCAAGCATAAAATCACAACCGGTTGCATCATCGCCACTATACAATTCCAGACGGTCACCACATAAAGCCTGAATCTCACGTAAGCGGTCAAGATCGCCTGTGGCTTCTTTCAAACCAATGATATTAGGAATGTGCGACAAACGTTCAACCGTTTCCGGCAACATGTCACAGGCCGTACGACCCGGTACATTATATAAAATCTGAGGGATGGGCACTGCTTCTGCAATGGCCTTGTAATGCAAATATAATCCTTCCTGGGTCGGCTTGTTATAATAGGGCGTTACCAGTAAACAGGCATCTGCACCGGCTTCCATTGCACAGCGCGTCAGATGAATAGCCTCACTAGTCGCATTGGCACCTGTGCCCGCGATAATTGGAATACGTCCCCGGGCCAGATCCACAATGTTACGAAGAAGGTCACAATGTTCTTTTTCATCCACCGTCGCTGATTCACCCGTTGTACCAACAACAACCAGTGCATCTGTCTGATTTTCAATATGAAACTCTATCAACCTGGACATGGCTTCATAATCCAGCGACCCACCATCGTTCATGGGAGTAGCCAGCGCCACCATACTACCGTGGAACATCATCTTTCTCCGTAAAATATTCTTTGCACATGTTACAGTAGATCAGCATTGTGACACAAGCAGACACCGCCTTATGAACCTGTTTTCACGACATTCGTTCCATAAAGATAAACTATAGGTCTATTGAGAGATTCGAGGTCTTTTTACCTTAATCTTGCGTTAGGCTAGGCAACTCCCAGGAACAACACAGCTTTATATCAGGACATAAATAATGAGTGATAACGAAAAAACCACACGCGAGATTCGTATTGACCCGATTGTACCGACCAGTTCAGTACTCGTGGCAACAGCACGTGGTATGCGGCCCCGAAAGGAAGAAGCCCCTGCCCCGCGTGATACACGCAAACACGTTGATACCTGCCCTTTTTGCCGAGGCAATGAAGATAAAACACCCCCCACAATCGCCTCCTATCCTGAGGAAAAACAATGGGATATCCGCGTCGTCGCAAACCTGTATCCCGTTTTAGGTGAAAATGGCAGCCAGGACAACATGAATTTTGGTCTGCAACAGACAATCGAAGGATACGGTCGTCATGAAGTCATCATCGACCACCCGTCTCACGGCATTGCCATTCACGAAATGAGCACCGAACACCTGGCCATGATCTTCAAATGCTACCAGGACCGCATGCGCGAGCTGTACACATCTGATGAACGACTGAAATACATACTGGCTTTCAAGAACTTCGGACCCGCAGCAGGCGCGAGTATCCCGCACACCCATAGCCAGATCATTGCGATGCCCGTTGTTCCGGAAAACCTGTTTAATGAACTCGAAAACAGCCATCAATATTTTGAAAAGCACCATAAATGCGTCTTTTGCTCCTTAATTGATGAAGCCCTTACTTATGAAGCCACCATTTATGACCGCGAATCGGGTGAAGTACGCCGAAAAATCAATGTTGGACAATATGTTATTGAAAAAAATGAGCATTTTGTAGCCATTAAACCATTTGCCAGCCGTTATGAATGGGAAATTCATATCCTGCCACTGGAACATCAAGCTGACTATCTATTAACGAATGAAGAAAAATTACAGTCATTCGCTGAAGTCCTGAAAAACAGCATGGCTCGCCTCGACCAGGTTATTGGAGGCGCGCAATATAATTACTTCCTGCATTCCATCCCGCATAGCAAGGAATTCAATAATTGTTCAAAGAGTTATCACTGGCATCTGGAAATATGCCCACGAACCAGCATCCCCAGTGGTTTTGAATTGGGCTCGGGTTTATTTGTGAATACAATCAGCCCTGAAGATGCGGCTGAAAAGTTACGCTCGGTAGACTTATCCGATATACTTTAAGACATGACCACGGGTAGCAAAATGCAAAACATGAAAACTTACCTTGTAATTTCTGCATTGGGTAGTGACCGCTCCGGCATAGTCGATGCGCTCTCGAAAATTATAGCCGATCAGGATTGCAATATAGAAGACAGCCGCATGAGCGTACTGGGCGGTGAATTTGCCGTTATGTTACTTGTTTCAGGTAACTGGAACACCATTGCAAAACTGGAAAGCCACCTGCCCACCCTCGAACAGAAGCTGGGTATGACCATCGTCTGTAAAAATACCGAACGCCGTAAACAATCCAGCAATGCCGTTCCCTATGTTGCCGATGTTATCTCCATGGACCACCCGGGTATAGTAAACAAACTGGCTAACTTCTTCTCTACACGCAATATCAACATTGAAGAACTCAGCACCTCTAATTATGCTGCAGCTCATACCGGCACGCCGATGTTCTCTGTGCATATCGAAATAGGTGTGCCATCTGACATCACCATTGCCGAGCTTAGAGAATCATTCATGGATTTTTGCGACAACCTCAACCTTGATGCAGTACTGGAACCACTCAAGGCCTGATCAAGATTAATTATTCTGAATTTCTGGAGAACGACAAATGGCGACAGCCTCTATTGGAAAAAAAGTACCCGCTTTTAACTTACCCGCCACAGGCGAACAAAACATAAAACTGGCTTCACTCAAAGATAAAAATATCGTTATCTATTTTTACCCAAAAGACAACACATCCGGCTGCACAACCGAGGGCCAGAATTTTCGTGACGAACATACAAAATTCAAACGTCAAAACACCATCATTCTCGGTGTATCGCGTGACAGCATAAAATCACATGAAAATTTCAAGGAAAAACAGAATTTCCCGTTCGATTTGATTTCAGACAGCGATGAAATCCTGTGTAAAATATTTGACGTCATTAAAATGAAAAACATGTATGGAAAAAAAGCTCTCGGCGTAGAACGCAGCACCTTCCTGATAGATACCTCAGGAAAGCTACAACAAGAATGGCGCAAGGTAAAAGTCGACGGCCATGTTAATGAAGTACTGGATGCAGTAAAGGCACTTAATAAATCTAACTAGAACAAACAGGATTAGTCCATGGCAAAAAAAGAGATTGAAGGCAAGCGTCTTTTCGTACTCGATACCAACGTACTGATACACGACCCGACTGCCATCTTTCGTTTTATGGAGCATGATATCTACCTGCCCATGATTGTGCTTGAAGAGCTCGACAACATGAAAAAAGGGGCGACGGAAGTTGCACGTAATGCCCGACAGATGAGTCGCTTTCTGGATGAATTATTACTCGATAGTAGCGTTGAGCAAATAAAAAGCGGTCTTTCACTCGAACAAAACCTGCCTGACAGTACCGCTGCCAGTGGCCACCTGTTTTTCCAGACACAAATAATTGACAACATACTACCCGATATTTTGCCCGGCGCAAAAAATGATAACAACATATTGGGCACTGCCATTTTCCTTAAAAAGCAACACCCTGACACCACCATCACCCTGGTTTCAAAAGACATCAACCTTCGCATCAAGGCAACCGTAACAGGCATTCATGCAGAAGATTATTACAGCGACCAGGTACTGGATGATGTTGACCTGCTCTATCGCGGCTCTCGCAACCTGAACCCGGATTTCTGGGAACAACACAGCAAGGAAATGGAATCATGGAAAGAAGACGGTCACACCTATTATAAACTGCAAGGCCCTGAAACCGAGAACTGGCATGCCAATGAATTCCTCTACATGGACACAGATGACAACTTTAATTACAGAGTCTGTTCAAAAAAAGATTCGCATGCTGTTATCGAAGTCACACGGGATTTTCAGCAAACATCTAACAGTGTCTGGGGTATCCACGCTCGCAATCGGGAACAAAACTATGCTTTAAACCTGCTCATGAATCCTGACATTGATTTTGTCACCCTGGTCGGCATGGCCGGAACCGGGAAAACACTATTAACACTGGCCGCCTGTCTTGAACAAACACTCGAAGACACTCTTTATAACGAAATCATCATGACGCGTGTAACTGTACCGGTTGGAGAAGATATCGGTTTTTTACCCGGCACAGAAGAAGAAAAAATGACACCATGGATGGGCGCACTCATGGATAACCTTGAAGTACTAACCAAAACCGAAGAAAACGGCGACTGGGAACAGGCTGCAACCAATGACCTGTTACAAAAACGCATAAAAATCCGTTCTCTTAATTTTATGCGTGGACGTACCTTTTTAAATAAACTACTGATCATCGATGAAGCCCAGAACCTCACCGCCAAACAAATGAAAACCCTCATCACACGCGCAGGCCCTGGAACAAAAATCATCTGCCTCGGCAACATTGCGCAAATAGATACGCCATACATAACTGAAACATCATCGGGATTAACTTTTGTGGTTGACCGTTTCCAGAACTGGGAACACAGTGGGCATATTACCTTGTTACGTGGAGAACGCTCGCG
>JAADHQ010000016.1 GCA_013151795.1 Gammaproteobacteria bacterium
ATAGCCAACAGAATAACTTCAATCGCTTCTTCATTCGAGCTTAGGTCTGGCGCAAAACCACCTTCATCACCAACCGCTGTATTCAAGCCTCTGTCACTCAACACTGATTTCAGTGCATGAAATACTTCTGTGCCATAACGTACTGCTTCAGCAAGACTTGGTGCCCCAACAGGTATAATCATAAATTCCTGCAAGTCGACGCTGTTATCTGCGTGTACGCCACCATTAATAATATTCATCATGGGTACAGGTAATTGATAGTGATCACGTGCTACCAATGATTCAAATAATGGTTTGCCTGCATCTGCGGCAGCCGTGTGGGCAGCTGCAAGTGATACGGCCAATATGGCATTAGCACCGAGTTTACTTTTGTTTTTTGTTCCATCCAGATCAAGCATGGCTGTGTCTATTGCTTTCTGGTCTGCGATATCCATTCCGATCAGGGCATCCCTGATGATTGTATTAACATTCCCAACTGCTTTTAATACACCTTTGCCGCCGTATCGGCTGGCATCCCCGTCGCGTAATTCCAGCGCTTCCAGTTCACCTGTTGAGGCACCTGATGGCACCATGGCGCGGCCTGTTATGCCATTTTCGAGCGTTATATCGGCTTCTAATGTTGGGTTGCCACGTGAATCAATTATTTCCCTGGCATGAATATCTTGAATTTTGGACATTTTTACTCCGCTTTCGCTAACTTTTAACTGAATTACCAGATGGTATTGTACTGAAAAATGGAGCGGGTGGCGAGGATGTGCGGTAGATATGTAGTAGTTTTAACGCAAAGGCGCAAAAGCGCAAAGGACGCAAAGTTTTATGTATTTATCTTTGCGTCCTGACGTTGATACCACTCAATAATCAATCTATAAGTAATCATGACCAATCCAGGCTAAACGGTTTGTTCCAGAAAACCATTTTCCTTGGTTACTTTATCCAGTGCCATCAAGGTTGATAGTAAATCTTCCATTTGTCCTAACGGCCATGCATTTGGCCCATCACTCAGTGCCTTGCTCGGATCAGGGTGCGTTTCCATAAACAGGCCGGCAACACCTGCCGCAACCGCAGCACGGGCCAACACAGGCACAAACTCACGTTGGCCACCTGAACAACTGCCTTGACCACCCGGCAATTGAACAGAATGCGTGGCATCAAAAACCACGGGGCAATTGGTGTCTCTCATAACGGCTAATGAACGCATGTCTGATACAAGATTGTTATAACCAAATGAAACACCACGCTCACAAACCATAATCTGTTCATTGCCCGTCGCGAGCGCTTTTTCAACGACGTTTTTCATGTCCCACGGCGCAAGGAACTGACCTTTTTTAATATTAACGGCAATACCTTGTTTCGCAACATTCTGAATGAAGTTTGTTTGACGGCATAAAAAGGCAGGCGTCTGCATAACATCAACGACACTGGCAACCTCGTCTAGAGGGGTATCTTCATGCACGTCGGTCAAGATAGGTACACCGATTTCATTTTTAACTTTTTGCAGAATAGCCAGACCTTTCTCTATACCCAAACCACGAAAGCTGTTTGCCGATGAACGGTTAGCCTTGTCAAATGATGATTTATAAATAAACGGGATTCCAAGGCGCTCACAAATTTCTTTTAGCTGCCCCGCTGTATCCATGGCCAGGGCTTCGCTTTCAATAACGCAAGGGCCTGCAATAAGAAACAAAGGCTTATCCAGCCCAACTTCAAAACCACATAAATTCATATTATTTTTACCTTGATAGTTTGTACGTCATCACTTGTCATTGTGATGTTTTAACGCCGCTTCAATATAACTTGTAAAGAGTGGATGCCCCTTACGTGGAGTAGATGTAAATTCAGGGTGGAACTGACAGGCAACAAACCACGGATGATCCGCAAGCTCAATGACCTCAACCAGCGTTTCATCAATTGACATACCACCGAACACCATACCGGCCTGCTCCAGTTTTTCGAGGAAACGATTATTAAACTCATAACGATGCCTATGTCGTTCAATAATAATATCCTGGCCATAAATCTCACGTGCATGGGTGTTTGGTTTCAGGCGACATTCTTGCCCGCCTAATCTCATGCTGCCACCTAAATCGGTGTCTTCGTCGCGCTTTTCAAGTTGGCCTGCAGCATTCAACCATTCTGTTATTAATGCAATGACCGGGTGCGGTGTGTCTTTATTAAATTCGGTGCTGTGTGCATTGTCCAGTTTGGCGACATTGCGGGCATATTCAATAACAGCAACCTGCATACCCAGGCAAATACCCAGATAAGGAATATTATTTTCACGAGCATATTGTACGGCCAGTATTTTGCCATCCACTCCACGTAATCCAAATCCACCCGGAACCAGAATAGCATCCATACCATTCAGGACATCCATTCCCTCTTGCTCCAGCTTTTCAGCATCAATATAAACAATTTTGACTTTGGTATGTGTTTTTATACCCGCATGTGCCAATGCTTCATTCAGGGATTTATAGGACTCGGTCAGTTCAATGTATTTTCCAACCATTGCCACTTTAACTTCATGTTCAGGGTGGCTGAATGACTCTACAACCTCTTCCCACTCGGAAAGATCCGCTTCGGGAACATCCAGCTTGAACTTGTCTACGACGATAGAATCCAGACCTTGCTCATGTAATAACAACGGGATGCGGTAGATATTATCGGCATCAACAGCTGAGATAACGGCCTTTTCTTCAACATTAGTGAACAGGGCTATTTTTTTACGTTCATTATCGGGTACTTCAGTTTGTGCGCGACATAAAAGAATATCCGGCTGAATACCGATTGATCGCAGCTCTTTTACCGAGTGCTGGGTAGGTTTGGTTTTTAACTCACCTGCGGTAGCAATATATGGCAAGAGGGTTAAATGCATAAACAAGGCATGTTCATGCCCCATCTCGACGCCCATTTGTCGTATGGCTTCCATAAACGGCAGTGATTCGATGTCACCTACTGTACCGCCAATTTCGATCATGGCGATATCTGCATCGCCTGCTCCGGCGATTATATTTTCCTTGATCTGGTCTGTGATATGCGGAATAACCTGTACGGTTGCACCCAGGTATTCGCCCTGCCGCTCCTTGCGGATCACCTTTTCATAGACCTGCCCGGTGGTAAAATTATTACGCTGCGACATCTTGGTGTTGATAAAACGCTCATAATGCCCCAGATCCAGGTCAGTTTCTGCGCCATCGTCTGTTACATAAACCTCCCCATGCTGAAACGGGCTCATGGTGCCAGGATCAACGTTGATATACGGATCGAGCTTGAGCATGGTTACATTGAGGCCGCGGGCTTCAAGAATAGCGGCCAATGAGGCGGAGGCAATACCCTTCCCTAAGGAAGAAACAACACCACCAGTAATAAAGATAAATCGGGTCATAAAGATCTCAATCGTGACATTTCAATATGGTGCGGGATTGCACCACGGATGGGAGTACAAAATACCAGAATAGCGCACATTCCTCAATGATTGATCGGGAAATTTTATCAAGAAAAATCAGAATTCCATTCAAGTATCAGACCCGGCTGCCCTTTTTCGGCTTGATAAGACTCACAAACACACAACCCGGCAATGGCCAGAACTTCATCACCCTGATAAAGCATGGGGGTACGATCACGCTCCCAGGGTGGCACGCCTGCCTCCTGAAACAATTTTTTCAGGTCATGGCGATGACCTCGATTTGCGGGTCTGATCGTTTCACCGCCTTGCCTGAAACGAATATCGAGCGCCTGTCCCTGAAATGAAGCATTCAGGCCTTTGCCTTCCGCCTCTTTTACCTGCAAGGTCCCGACACCCTTTATATGTAATGGGTCTGATAAGTTCCAGCTGATGTGATGACAAGCATCATGGTCCGATAGCGCAGCAAGTGAAAATAATTGATCCCTGTATTTCCTGACCTCAACACCTGGCCATTTCACACAGGCTACTGCATCGGCCCGGGATGACAGGACATCTTTAAACACATGTTCCAACTGGCTTTGAGATGGGGTATTCAATCCTCTGGATTTCAACCAGTAACGCAACACGTTACGCTGCCGGGTTTCACCCAGACTATTAAGCTTGTTAATATTCAGGCTGTCACTTTTTATCTGCTCGCACTGCTCCAGATCCTGCATCGCCAACTGATCCAGTAAAATAGCTGCATCAGCCATGTGTCCGGCTGTTCTGTTCAGATTGCTGACGACACCTGGCCAGCGTGATATCAAAGCGGGCATAATTTCATGACGCGTGTAGTTACGGTCGTAATCCCTGTTGTGATTACTGTCATCCTCAACCCAGTCCAGCTGATATTTTTTTGCATATTCCTCAAGATCAGCACGACTATATTCCAGTAGCGGGCGTAATAATTTACCCCCTGCAAAATCAGCTTCAAAAGGCATGGCTGATAATCCGGGTACGCCACTACCCCGCATAAGCTGTAATAATAGTGTCTCGGCCTGATCATCCTGATGGTGTGCTGTTAGTAATACATCACCTGATTGCATGACACTCGAAAGGGATTCATAACGTAATTGCCTTGCCCTTGCCTCCGGGCTTTCACCTTTGACAGGTGATGCATCTACATTAAAAACCTTGTATGGAATATTATTTTTTTCACATTGCTGCTGGCAATGGTTAACCCAGTCATCTGCACTGATATTGAGGCCATGATGTACATGAACGGCAGAAAAAGAAAGTACTCGCCTTGATTGTAATTCTGAAAGTGCATGAAACAAAACACTTGAATCAAGCCCACCGCTATAGGCTAGCCAATAGTGTCCGCAGGCCGTTGTGCGCGCAAGAATATCAGCAAGATTTTGAGATGAAAAATGAGGCATAGGATAATATTGCCTTAATCAAAAAAGATATTTCTTAAAATGGCTATTCTTTAAAAACACCATATTCCATCAAGCGCTTGTATCTTCTTTCCAGCAACTGATCGATAGATAATTGTTCAAGCTCGCTCAGTGCTTCACGCAAAACGTTCCCTAATGTTCGGGAAACCGTAACCCTGTCACGATGTGCACCACCTAATGGCTCAGGTATAATGGCATCGATCAGACCCAATTCTTTTAAACGATCAGCTGTAATACCCAACACTTCTGCAGCATCCGAGGCTTTGTCGGCACTCTTCCATAATATCGCTGCACATCCCTCTGGCGAAATAACCGAATAGGTGCTGTATTGTAACATTTGCACACGATCTCCAACGCCTATCGCCAATGCACCACCAGACCCGCCTTCGCCAATAACCGTGCAGATAATCGGTGTTTTAAGGTCAGCCATAACAAAAAGATTTCTGGCAATCGCTTCACTCTGTCCACGTTCTTCAGCACCAACACCCGGGTATGCTCCTGGTGTATCTATAAAGGTAAATATCGGTAGCTTGAATTTCTCGGCCATCTGCATAAAGCGTAAGGCTTTACGGTAACCTTCGGGTCTTGGCATTCCGAAGTTACGATAGATTTTTTCATTCGTATCACGGCCTTTTTGATGACCAAGAACCATAACCGGCTTATCATCCAGCCGTGCAATGCCACCCACCATGGCCTTGTCATCGCCATAGGCGCGGTCACCGTGCAACTCTTCATATTCGGTAAAAATATTATCGACATAATCCTGAAAATAAGGGCGCTGGGGATGACGCGCCATTTGCGAAACCTGCCAGGCACTCAGGTTAGAAAATATTTGTGAGGTTAGTGTCTCGTTTTTTTCTTCCAGACGCGCTATTTCATCGCCAATGTTGACCTCATGATCATCACCGACCAGACGCAACTCATCAATTTTTGCCTGCAATTCGGCTATTGGCTGTTCAAAATCAAGAAAATTAATATCCATTGTATAACCCGTTTTTTATAATGCTGATCGCGCGAGTTTACTGTAATAACAATAAACTGAACTGATTTTATCACATTCTACATTAAACAGTATATTCCATCCAAACCTGTGATTCATCTGCCAGACTACGGAGACGGTGCAGTAACTCGTCTGTGGGGTGAACTCGCCAGTCTGTCCCAAGAGGCAATTTAACCTGCGCACTGTCACCTTGATATTGTACCCAGATAGGACAGCGGCCTTCTTTAAACGGCCCGAGTACCTCAGCCAATGACTGTACAAAACCGTTACGACCTTTTGACTGATCAATGTTAATAACCAGCCTTCGTGCAAAATGTTCTCGCGCCATGTCCATGCTGAAAATGGCTTCGGCATTCAGGCGAAAATCACCCGTATAATCATCCAGGCTCAGCTTGCCTTTAACGACCATTACTTTATCTTTCACAATCATGCTACGCGCACTTTCAAATAATTCCGAGAATAAAGTAATATCCATACGCCCGGTACGATCATCAATGGTCACTATGGCCATGCGGCCCCGGCGCGTATTAATGACACGTACACCAATTACTAATCCGGCTGCAATCACTTCTTTTTCCTGGCCACTCCCAAGACGAAATGTATTGGATACATCCTGCCCGCCGCTTCCTGCCATCAGATCACAAACACGGGCAGTAATCATGCTGGAGAGCTCTTCTTCATACCTGGCTATCGGATGCCCGGTCAGGTAGAGACCCAATGTTTCTTTTTCTGCCGTTAATCTGGTTTCATCATCCCAGTCTTCTACTTCGACCACAGTTAAAGTTGCTTCACCGGAATCAGGTGCCGCTTCTCCAAACAAATCATCCATGCCAACGCTTGCATTTCGATGACATTGCTCGGCAGCTCGAACAGCATCAGGTAATTGCGCCATCAGACTTGCGCGATTCAGCCCAAGCTCATCAACTGCACCAGCACGAACCATCGCCTCAAGCACACGCTTGTTAACCTTACGCAGGTCTACACGTTTACAAAAATCAAACAGGTCTTTAAATTCACCATTGGTTTCACGTTCTTCATAGATGATTTCGATGGCAGCCTGTCCAACGCCTTTAATCGCACCCAGACCATAAATAATCGTATCGTCATCATGTGAGGTAAACATGTAAAAAGACTTGTTAACATTGGGAGATAAAACATTCAGATGCATATCCCTGCATTCTTCTATAAGGGTGACTACTTTGTCCGTGTTGTCCATATCTGAAGATAAAACAGCAGACATAAATGCAGAAGGATAATGCGCTTTTAACCAGGTAGTTTGATACGAAACCAGAGCATAAGCAGCAGAATGTGATTTATTAAATCCATAGCCGGCAAATTTTTCCATTAGATCGAAAATATAAGTTGCCGTTTTTTCCTCTACATTATTTTTTACAGCACCCTCTGTAAAAATACTGCGTTGTTTGGCCATTTCTTCGGGTTTCTTTTTACCCATTGCGCGACGTAATAAATCGGCCTCACCCAGCGAATAAAGAGCCAACACCTGGGCGATCTGCATAACCTGTTCCTGATACAGAATAACCCCGTATGTGGGTTTTAATATCGGTTCCAGTGCCGGGTGTGGATACTCTACCTTTGCACGCCCATGTTTACGCTCAATAAAATCATCTACCATGCCTGACTGTAAAGGCCCCGGTCGGAATAATGCGACCAAGGCAACAATGTCATCAAAATGATCCGGCTGCAGTCGCTTGATCAGGTCTTTCATGCCACGCGATTCCAGCTGAAATACCGCAGTGGTTGCATGGCGTTTTAATAAATCAAACGAGGCCTTGTCATCCACCGGGATGATTGATATATCAAGGGGCTCCTCATTATTGTTTTTTCGTTGGGCGTTAATCGTTTGCACAGCCCAATCAATTATCGTCAGTGTTCTGAGACCAAGAAAGTCAAACTTGACCAGCCCAACAGCTTCAACATCATCCTTGTCAAACTGGGACACAATATTGGCCCCGCCCTGCTCACAATAAATAGGCGTAAAGTCTGTTAGTTTTGTTGGTGAAATAACCACGCCGCCAGCATGCTTGCCAGCGTTGCGCGCCAGGCCTTCAAGTGATTGGGCCAGATCAAGCAATGCCTTTACATCTTCATCGTCATCGTATAATTGCTGTAGTTCTTTCTCTTGCTCAAGCGCCTGCTTAAGCGTGATACCTACTTCAAATGGAATCAGTTTGGCTATTCTGTCAACAAAACCATAGGGGTGAGATAATACTCGCCCAACATCGCGCACAACCGCCTTTGCAGCCATGCTTCCATAAGTAATAATTTGCGAAACCTTGTCGCGACCGTAACGCTCGGCTACATAATCAATAACGCGATCTCGCTGTTCCATGCAGAAGTCAACGTCAAAATCGGGCATCGATACGCGCTCAGGGTTCAAAAATCGTTCAAACAGTAATTCGAGTGCTATCGGATCGAGGTCTGTGATTGTCAGTACATAGGCCACCAGCGACCCGGCACCGGAACCACGCCCGGGGCCAACAGGGATCAAATGATCTTTGGCCCACTGAATAAAATCAGCAACTATCAGGAAGTAACCCGGGAAGCCCATCTGGATAATAACATCGAGCTCAAATTCGAGACGATCAAAATAGACTTTGGCCTTGCTTTCATAGTCCGGATCATCAGGATCAAGAATTTTTTTCAGCCGCTCTTCCAGACCTTTTCGCGACTGGGCCTGTAAAAAACTGTTTACATCCATGCCTTCCGGAACAGGGAAATC
>JAADHQ010000129.1 GCA_013151795.1 Gammaproteobacteria bacterium
ACCGACCATGATCTGACGAGATATTCTGCGTTTGATTTTGTGTACTTTAATCATCGTTATATAAATCCATTAAATGCTATTGTTTTCTTCCCAAACTGAACTTTGCTACCTTGCCTCTGATGTATGGCGTAAGATCAATAACAATATCATTTCTCAATAATCGAACCTTACCGGCATTACCTAATGTGATCTTGAATGGTGACTGCCCTGTTACTGTTTTTTCCTGTCCAGCCCTAACCATTCTGAAAATCAATCGCGTTCCTTTTGCATCACTAACATCAGCCCATGAATCAGCAGAAAATTTAAAAACCAGCCTGTCAGTTCTATTCATGGCATCTACCTGCTCATGATTAATACTTTCTTTTTCTGCTACCGGCGTTTTTTTATCTTCAGCATCCTTAATCCCGGTATTTTTCTCTTCAATCAAACTGGTCGTATCTTCAACCGGTAATATCAAACTACCCTCATCTACAGGAGAGATATGATCGACAGTTTCTACTCCGGCATCAATTTTTTCTTCAACTGCCACTTCAGGCGCACTATCACTCGAAAGCCAGATAATAATCCCCAGCAAAATCAGCATAGCCACAATGGCAGCAGGCAGGAGCTGCTTCCATTTTCTATCTGCTTCTACTGCCACATCACTCACACGGACAGTTGATAATGATACAGCTGACTCCTCTCCGATTATATTGTTATACGTGGCAACGATCCTGTCGCTCGACACGCCGGTGAGGGTCGCATAATTTCTTATATAACCCCGCACAAAAATCGGTGCGGGTAATTTACCCAGGTCATTATTCTCTAATGCATCTATAATGCTACTGGAAAGTCTTAACTGGGTGGCCACATGCTCAACCGAAAAATCTTTCGCATTTCTGGCCTTGCGTAACAGTGACCCAGGGGTTTCTTTTTTATTACCCAAACCTTTTTTATTGTTTTTATTACTCATTTTTTTTCCACAGGAGGTATTGGCGCGTCTCTTCTGAATCAGGGTATTTCCTTTTTAATAATAAAGCTCTGCTTTCCATTAAGTTTTTATCTCCCAGCACTTTCTCAACCTGCACGCTTATCCACAAGCTACTCGGCGTCGGTTTTTGTACTGCATGAAAACGCTGCAAATAAGCTCGCGCAGATAAATATCGTTTTAATTCCAGGCTCAACCTCGCCATGCTTAACAAAGCGATGCTGAATTCAGGGTTTTCACGTAATGCCTGACGAAAATATTTCTCAGCCTGCACTTTATCAGCAGAACATACGCCTATATTCAAATAAGCATTCTCAGGCGTCTGGTACAACGGGTTTTTAAGTGCATTAAGAAATTGTTCCTTCGATTCCTTATAACGTTTTAGCTTACATAAAAAAACACCATAATTATTTCTTATACTGGAATTATCAGGCGCAAGGCTAATCGCTTTTTTGAAGTTTTCCTCTGCTTCTTCATACTGTCCCAAACGAACATTTAACAAACCAAGACTACTATAGGCAAGCTCGTTGCTATCATCCTGACGCACCGCTTTCAATAGTCTGTCCATTGGCAATTTTGTACTTACCCTGACGTAAATAGGTGATACCCAGTTCAACATTAATGCGTGATGCTTTTTCTCCCTGTACACCTCTTACTTCATTGCCCCCGCCGCACGCAGCCAATAAACCAATCAGTAAAATTCCTGACCAATATACAGTCTTACGCATTATGCAATTCCTCTTGTTTCTACTGGCAGTTGACGCATTTTTTCCTGTCTTCTGGTACGATCATGGACTTTACCAACCAACACCACAGGCCGCATCAATGTCATCGCCTCGTGTTTTGCGCACTATTGTTGTGTAACCTGCTGCGATTAATGTATCCTGAAAAATCTGTATTGATTCAGGGCTCGATCGCTTATAACTTGATTGAGGAAACGGGTTAAATGGAATCAGGTTTATTTTCGAAGGCACTGCTTCAAGAATACGGGCCAATTGTTTTGCATGTTGTCGAGTATCATTCACGCCATCAATCATAATATATTCAAATGTTACACGGCGACGCGCCTTGCCTTCCACATAATGTTTACATGCATCAAGTAAAACCTTGATAGGGTATTTTTTATTGATGGGTACCAGTTCATTCCGCAATTCGTCATTCGGGGCGTGCAAGGAAACCGCCAGACTAACATCACAAACATCACGCATTTTGATTATTTGCGGGACAACACCTGATGTGCTGAGGGTAATACGTCGCCGTGATATACCACAGCCGATATCATCATTCATAATGGCCATGGCACGAATGACATTATCAAAATTCATTAGCGGTTCACCCATGCCCATCATCACAACATTGGTGACTGGCAGTAGAGCCTTGTTTTTCGGAATACCCAAAGTCCGATTTGCAAACACGACCTGGCCAATAATTTCTGCGGTGGACAGATTACGATTAAAACCCTGTGTGGCGGTAGAACAGAATGTACAGTTTAACGTGCATCCGACCTGACTTGATACGCACAGGGTACCTCGCCCTTTTTCAGGAATAAAAACAGCTTCAATCTGATTGCCGTCAAACATCTTCAGGACCCACTTGCGTGTTCCATCTTTTGACGGCTGATCCATTGTCATTTCCGGTAACCGCACTTCTGCTATTTCATCCAGTTTGACTCGTAAAGCTTTACTTAAATTGGTCATTTCATGAAAATCAACTACGCCCTCATGATAGATCCACTTCATAATCTGAGTGGCACGGAAAGGCTTCTCTTCTATATCATTAAAAAAGTCTTTCAGACCTTGCTGGTCGAGGTCTAGCAAGTTAATTTTGTCGTTATCGGTATTCATTTTTACTCTTTAGTAAAATTATCCGGCTCTACATGATCATCTTCGCCACATGTGAAGCTGGTTTTTAAATGCAATAAAATTACATAAACCCGCGTATCTACACGAGTTTTTCATAAATCATTTCAATGTGTAAGTGTACAGCCGCTTTGATTTTCAAGCAATTAGAGAGGGCAAAATAACGGGGCACGAGAATAAAAACAGTATTCAGGACGTACAGGGTAGCTCAAGCTCAATAAATAGCCTAACTATATGTTTAAATTACTATTCTTTCTCTTCTATCCAGGCCATTTGTATTGCCTCAAGGATTTTTTCCCCGGAATGTTCCGGATCATCGTCAAAATCAGGCAAATTACAGACCCACTGACGCAAATCAGTAAAACGAATTTGGGTCGGATCAATATCAGGATAAGCCTCATCCAGCTCAATCGCTATATCCAGTATGTCCATCCATTTCAAGCTCATTATCTGCCTCCTGTTAAAACAGACACCTGTTTAATGATTCTCAGATACCATATTAATCGTATATTTGGGTATTTCGACTACCAGATCCTTATCCCCTACCACCGCCTGACAGCTCAAACGTGAATCAGGCTCCAGGCGGCCCCATGCCTTATCGAGCAAATCATCTTCGTCTTCCGTGGACTCGGTAATGGAATCAAGACCCTCACGAATATAGACATGACAAGTAGTACATGCACATGATTTTTCACAGGCATGCTCAATTTCAATGTCATGTTTTGATGCTGCATCACAAATTGTTGTACCAGGCTCTGCTTCAATGACTGCACCTTCAGGGCATATATCATCATGGGGTAAAAAAATAATCTGTGGCATTTGCCTTACCTCTTATTCCTGTCTGCTTACGACTCAAATTCATTAACACTATGCCCTGACATGGCATCCCTGATACTGGAGTTCATTCTACGTTCTACATATCCGGCGCAGGCTTTTTCAAGTTGTTTAACGGCCTGTTTTATCGCTTGCGCATCATCAGTCTGATTAATGATTTTCAATGCGACCAATGCTTCATCAATATCCTTGCGTTCCTGCTCATCAAGATACAGCTCACCATCCGTCTGTATGGCTGCATCCAGCGCCTCTATTACTCTGTCTGCCTCAACCTGCTGTTCCCGGAGGGCTCTGCTTTCCATGTCATCCTTTGCATGCTCCATTGAATCACGCAACATTTGTTCTATTTCCGAATCTTCAAGGCCGTAAGATGGCTTAACCTCGATACTGCTTTGTACGCCGCTTGTCTGTTCTTCGGCACTTACGCTCAACAAACCGTCGGCATCAACCTGAAAGGTTACTTTAATACGCGCCGCCCCTGCAACCATCGGAGGGATATCACGCAATGAAAATCTTGCCAGCGAGCGGCAGTCAGTGACCATTTCACGCTCCCCTTGCAATACATGTAAAGACATCGCTGTTTGTCCATCTTTATATGTAGTGAACTCTTGCGCACGCGCAACGGGGATGGTTGTGTTTCTGTTAATCAGCTTTTCAACCAATCCACCCATTGTTTCAAGGCCGAGTGATAGCGGAATTACATCAAGCAATAACATCTCATCGTCCGGCTTGTTTCCGGCGAGAACATCGGCCTGAATGGCAGCACCTACAGCAACGACTTTATCAGGATCAATATCCACTAACGGCGGACGTTTAAAAAATGTTTCTATTTTTTCACGAACAAGGGGTACACGTGTAGACCCACCAACCATAACTACTTCTTCAATATCATCAACCGACAAGCCAGCATCACGTATTGCACGGCGGCAAGGGCTAACAGTTTTACTAATCAATTTATCTATCAGACTATTCATGGTTTCACGATCAAGCGACCCTTTCCAGACCGAGCCATCATTGCGTTCTATTTCAACCGATGTTTGTTCTGTTTCTGTCAGTGCTTCTTTAATACGCCGGCCTTCATACATCAGACGTCTTATCTGCGCATGATCCGCATCATCATCAATACCTGCTTGCTGCATAATCCATTGTGCAATGACAGCATCCATATCATCACCGCCCAAAGCACTGTCTCCTGCAGTCGCCAGCACTTCAAAAACGCCCCGGTTAAGGCGTAATATAGAAACATCAAATGTACCACCACCCAGATCATAAATAGCAACAATGCCTTCAGACTTTTTATCCAGGCCATAGGCAACTGCCGCTGCAGTGGGTTCATTTAACAAGCGAAAAACATGAATGCCTGCCAGTTTTGCCGCATCCTTGGTCGCCTGTCGTTGAGCGTCATCAAAATAGGCGGGGACAGTAATCACCGCGCCGGTTAAAACATCTCCAAGGGTCTTTTCTGCGCGATCACGTAGTGTTTTAAGTATCTCGGCAGATACTTCAACAGCACTAACGTTTCCACCGCGAGTATTAATTCTGGGAACAACTGAATCTGATTGCATAAAATCGTAAGCACCAAATTCTTTTTTACGAATATCTTCAAGTCCACGACCCATTAATCGTTTAACCGAGACAATGGTATTCATGGGGTCACCCGGCGCTGCCAACATAGCAGACTCACCTACTTCAATTTCATTTTCAAGATAACGCACAACCGATGGCAACATGTAATTACCATCCTGGTCTGACAGTGTTTCAGCAACACCACTTCTGACACTGGCCACCAGTGAATTGGTTGTACCAAGATCAATTCCCACAGCCAGTTTCCGCTGATGAGGCGCGGCTGTCTGTCCTGGTTCTGTAATTTGTAGTAATGCCATCTTTTAATTTATCTACTATTGGTCATATCTGAAAACGATTACATGTCATCTTCTATGGCGGCTTCAATTGACTCGGCTTCGGCCATTAGTTTCTTAAGGAACTGCATTTTCCTGACCTGATTTTTTGCCTGTATCAGCTCATCCTCATTATCCGATTCCAGCAAGCCTTGTAATACCTGCGTATTGTCGCCAATCAGTACTGAAACCTTATCTATTATATTGCCGATTGCTGACAGTGGATCAGGCTTTTCCCTAACCTCTTCCAGTGACTCTCTTAACTCTATTTGCCGCATCAAAAAAGCAGGATCAGACAAGGTTGTTTGTTCGTCATCCCATAACACCCCTTTAAGTTGCAACAAATAACGTGCACGTTCAAGAGGGTCTTTTAAAATACGTAAGGCTTCATTGATTTGCGTTGCATACTGTAATGATAACCTGCGCTCTTGCTCGGTTGCATTTGCAAAACGATCAGGATGAACCGTCTGCTGTAATTCCCGATAGCGCTTCATTAATAAACCCGCATCAATCACGAAAGACACGGGTATTTCAAACAGTTCAAAAAAATTTGATGTAAGGTCGAGCGACATAAAAGGAGCGTTTCAGTTATTAAACGGTGAAGCTTTCACCACAACCACAACTGTCTTTGACATTAGGATTATTAAACTCAAAACCTTCATTCAATCCGTCACGTTTAAAATCCAGTTCGGTACCATCAAGATAAACCATGCTTTTAGGATCGATAATAATCTTGATACCATGATCCTCAAATACCTGATCGCCCTCATCCATCTCATCGATAAACTCAAGGACATAGGCCATGCCAGAGCAACCGGATGTTCTGACACCCAGACGCAAGCCTAATCCTTTGCCTCTATTTTCCAGAAAGTTTTTTACACGTTCTGCTGCAGATTCGGTTAATGTGATTGCCATGTTTAACTACTCACTTCACTTTGTTTATTCAGGACGATCTAAAAGGTAATCTTAATTTTTACCCTGGTAATCTTCTATGGCTGCCTTGATAGCATCTTCAGCCAGCACGGAGCAATGCACTTTTACAGGCGGCAGCTCAAGCTCTTCAGCAATATCGGTGTTCTTGATTTCACGTGCTTCATCAAGTGTTTTTCCTTTAACCCATTCGGTTAACAGTGAACTTGATGCGATAGCCGAACCACAACCATAGGTTTTAAATTTGGCATCTTCGATTACGCCTTGTTTATTAACCTTGATCTGAAGTTTCATTACGTCTCCGCAAGCAGGTGCGCCAACCATACCGGTGCCGACGGTTGTATCGTCTTTATCATAGGATCCAACATTACGCGGATTTTCATAATGATCAATTACCTTGTCACTGTACGCCATGATTCTTCTCCTGATTCAGCCTGGCATGCAGGCCAATAAATAATTTAAATTAGTGTGCTGCCCATTGAACCTTGGACAGATCAATACCTTCTTTATACATATCCCAAAGCGGCGAAAGATCACGCAGCTTTTCAACTTTTGTTCGCATTAACTCGATAGCATGATCGACATCATCTTCTGTCGAAAAGCGACCAAATGTAAAACGAATGGAACTGTGTGCCAGTTCATCGCTGCGACCCAATGCGCGTAATACATAAGAAGGTTCCAGACTTGCAGATGTACAAGCCGAACCCGATGATACGGCCAGATCTTTAACGGCCATGATAAGGGACTCACCTTCAACGAAATTGAAGCTTACATTCAGATTACCGGCAATGCGTTGATCCAGATCACCGTTAATATAGACTTCTTCCATATCTTTCAGGCCATCCCAAAGTCTATTGCGTAACTTGATAAGTTTTTCATTATCTGCTGTCATCTCCAGTTTTGCTAAACGAAATGCTTCGCCCATGCCCACTATCTGATGTGTAGCCAATGTACCGGAACGCATACCACGCTCATGTCCACCGCCATGCATTTGTGCCTCAAGACGAATACGCGGTTTACGGCGAACGTATAACGCACCCATACCCTTGGGGCCATAAATCTTGTGTGCTGAAAAAGACATGAGATCAACTTTCATATCTTGTAAATCTATTTCTACCTTACCCGCACTTTGCGCGGCATCTACATGAAAAATAATGCCGCGTTCCCGTGTAAGTTCACCAATCTTTTTTATGTCCTGAATAACACCTATTTCATTATTCACATGCATAATAGAAACCAGAATGGTGTCGTCGCGCATGGCGGCTTTCAGTTTATCCAGATCAATCAAGCCATTATCTTCAGGGTCAAGGTAGGTCACTTCAAAACCTTCACGCTCTAACTGCCTGCAGGTATCGAGAACAGCCTTATGCTCTGTCTTGCAGGTGATAATATGCTTGCCTTTCTTGTGATAAAAATGTGCCACGCCTTTTATAGCGAGGTTATCTGATTCAGTTGCACCTGATGTCCAGACAATTTCTTTTGGATCGGCATTGATGAGAGCAGCCACATCGGCACGTGCCGTCTTGATTGCATCATCAGCCTGCCAACCATATTCGTGTGAACGTGATGCTGCATTTCCGAAGTTCCCATCGATTGTCAGAAACTGGCACATCAACTCAGCAACACGTGGATCCACTGGTGTTGTCGCAGAATAATCCAGATATACGGGTAATTTTCTGTCGCTCACTTCAATACCTCATTTGAAAATACTATTGTTTAAACTTCATTAACTAATCGTCTGGGCACTGGCCGCAGGTTTCTGCTCCAGGTCAACTGGTTGCGATTGTGATTGGCGAAGTTCCTGTCGTTCTGCTACCTCTTTAACACCTTCACGAGCAACAAGGCTACCTAGTGTGATGTTTTCGAGAAACTGATAAATCTGATCACTAAGGTCGGTCCACAAGTCATGCGTTAAACAACGCTCATCATCGTGACAGTTACCCAGACCACCACAACGGGTGCTGTCCACTTTTTCGTCAACTGCAGTAATAACATCAGCAACTGCGATGTCATCTGCCGAACGACTCAGTGTATAACCGCCGCCTGGTCCACGTGTGCTTTTAACCAGTTCAGAGCGACGCAAACGTGTAAACAATTGCTCCAGATAAGATAATGAGATTCCCTGTCTTTCTGAAATCTCGGCGAGTGAAATAGGACCCTGATCTTTACGAAGAGCTAAATCCAGCATGGCAGTGACCGCATAACGGCCTTTTGTTGTCAGTCTCATTGCAATATCCTGCAAAATTGAATAATATACTAATACACGGGCATAAATGCCTGACTAATTTGTAGGGAGATTATAGCTTATTCCGAGTAAAATAGTCAAGTATTATAACAAAAAAATAGCTTAAACCTTATTATTCAATCACCTGCCTTATTCTGATCAACCCCGGTATTGCTTTCGACGGCTTCATCCTCACCAGTATCATCAGACGATACCGCACTACTGATTTCGCATGGCCCCAGTTCGGTCAACTGCAGGTCACCCGTTTCAGATCCGAGACTTTTTATAGCACCACACATTTCCTCAATTTTTTTATCCATTGAATGCATATGATCGAGCATGTTATTTATTGCATTGGCAACAGGGTCGGGCATTTCATCATGCATACCATAGGCATCAAAACCAATTTTATCTGCAATGGCTTTGCGGTTTTCTTCCTGTTGTGTTTTCACCTGGGTAATAATTCGACCGGGTACACCAACCACTGTGCTGCCTTCGCCCACATCTTTTAACACCACGGCATTAGAACCAATTCGGGCACCATTAGCGATCGTAACCGGGCCCAGTATCTTGGCCCCTGCTCCTACGACAACATCATTGCCTAATGTTGGATGTCGCTTACCCTTTCTCCAGCTTGTTCCACCCAAAGTAACACCATGATACAGCGTGCAGTCATCACCAATTTCGGCCGTTTCACCAATCACTACTCCCATACCATGATCAATAAAAAAACGTCTGCCAATTCTGGCACCGGGATGTATTTCTATTCCGGTAAACCAACGGGCAAGTGACGACAACCAGCGAGCCAGCCATTTAAACCCAAGGTTCCACAAACCATGATTCATACGATGAAATAATAATGCGTGTACACCCTGATAGGAAAACAATATTTCCAGCACATTTCTGGCTGCAGGGTCTCTGTCAAATACGCAATTAATATCTTCTCGTATGCGATCAAACATAATATTGTCCTGTTATATTAGTGGTTAAATAAAATAGAGGCCTTCTCTGCATTCCAGTAAAGACCTGTAATATAAACTCTAGCACGATTATTTAGCGATTGCGCCCCTGCATCTCTTTTTCAACGGCCGAAAGTATGCCACGCAATATATTTATCTCACGTTGATCAGGCTGCGCTCTGTTATATAAACGATGCAAACGGCGCATCAGTTTTTTTGGATGCTCGGGATCAAGGAAATCTATTTTAACCAGCACCTCTTCGAGATGTTTAAAATATCGCTGCATTTCATCCTGGGTCACCGGCATTTCATCTGCATTAACTGCCTCAACTTTTTCAACAGGTTGTTGTAAAACCTGGAACAGCTCGTAGGCCAGCACCTGCACTGCCGCTGCAAGATTCAGCGAACTGAATTGATCATTACTGGGAATATTGACCAGATAATGACATAGCTGCAATTCTTCATTACTCAACCCCGTACGCTCTCGACCAAAAACCAGGGCCACCGAGCTGGTCTGGCTTGTCTTTTTTATTACTTTGGCCGCCTCGGCTGGTGAATATTGTGGCCATTTTAAAGTGCGCATTCTTGCGCTCGCACCGAACACCTGGGTGCAATCAGCTATGGCCTGCTCAAGTGAGTCGACGACCACGGCATTATTCAAAACATCATTAGCACCGGCGGCTCGGGCAAAGGCATCAGCATGAGGATAATTAACAGGTGACACCAGATACAAATGCTCAAGACTCATATTTTTCATGGCTCGGGCGGCTGCCCCAATATTACCCGGGTGACTGGTTTCGACCAGTACAATTCTGATATTTGAAAACATAATTATTCACAAGGACCTTACAAAAAACCATAATAACAAATTTAAACAGCTTTTTGAGCATGCCAATACAGACCAATCACAGGACGGTAACCAAATAAAACCTTATCCGGCGTCCTGAGCCCTGTATTTGGAACAACTTAACTACAATAACCTGCCTGTAAAAATTACCTCAGCTCTATTATTAAGGTTTGAGCTGTAATCTGCTATCATTGCGCCTCTTTGTGTAACAGGCAGGTTTCTAACTCATCATGCACCCTATGCTAAATATCGCCGTTCGTGCTGCGCGCAGTGCAGGCAACATAATAATGCGCTATGCCGACCATGTTGACTCTCTGGCCGTTACTTCAAAAGCCCGCAACGATTTCGTGACTGATGTCGATAAAATGGCTGAACAGGAAATCATCAGCATTCTTAAACGTGCTTATCCTGAACACAGTATTCTTGCTGAAGAAAGTGGCCTGCAAGGTGGCGATAGTGAATACCAATGGGTTATCGACCCTCTTGATGGAACCACCAATTTCGTTCGGGGCTTTCCACATTTTGCGGTGTCGATAGCATTCAAACACAAAGGCATACTTGATCAGGGAGTCGTTTACGATCCTGTCAGACAGGAATTATTCACGGCATCCAAAGGTTCTGGTGCCCAGTTAAATAATCGACGCATTCGGGTAACCAAACAAAAAGAACTGGAAGGCTCGCTATTAGGCACAGGTTTTCCTTTCCGGCAACAACAATACCTCGATGCCTATATGCAAATGTTCAAGGCCCTGTTTCCTGATAGCGCAGGGATTCGTCGAGCCGGTGCTGCTTCACTCGATCTTGCCTATGTGGCCTCCGGACGACTGGACGGGTTCTGGGAACTTGGCTTAAGCGAATGGGATATGGCAGCGGGCGCATTACTGATTAAGGAAGCAGGCGGAATCACAACCAATTTCAGAGGCAGTGACAATTACCTTGAAACCGGCAACATCATCGCTGGCACACCAAAGATCCACCATGCCATCCTCAGGGAAATACAGGCGTATATACCTGAGGATGTAGACAACTAGCCCACAGGCCACATCCTTCATTCTATTAATCAAGACCTCGTCATTTAAAAAAACAGGATGCTTACTATGCATCCCGGCTAATAAACCGATAAACGCCTATCCTACACTCCAGATTAAAATTGATTTGTTACCTGTTGAATTAACAGGATTTTAATGCACCAACCTAGATTTTACCTTAAATCTGAAGTCTATTTATTCTCCTGTTTTATTCAAGTTCAGCTCATTATTCGCCGATAGATATAGCATAACAATTACAATGGTAACTTGAACTGATGTCTAACTAATAAAGATATGCACAAGCGGGCCCTGGGGCCCAAAGCAATAGAAATGGTTATGCGCGACGTACTAGGTGGAATGGAAGAGCTTGCCATTATTCAGAGTTACGGCTCTTTCAATAATGTATTTGAAATACTCGACATTACTCCGCCAACTACAATAAAAGAAAATAACAAGAATACACTAACCAGCCAATATGTTAGTGCGGAAATAATTCCGCTTCACCCATATAATATCGCCTGCAATAAATAATATTTCTCAAAAACACAGGGGAACAAGCAGAGAAATTTTTACAGTAGTACAAACAAGGCAGATGAAAATACGCTTGCGTTTTACCTCAATTCAGTAGATTCTTCTGTCAGGAAAACAATAAGGTTAGGGACATATGGATCTTCTATCAAAATTACTGCATAAAATGCGCGAAAATGAAGCCAGCGATCTGTTACTCATCGCAGGCAGCCCACCTGCATTTCGAATACATGGTCAATTAATACCACGCGATAAAAAAAAACCACTGTCTGGTCACCAAATTGAGTCAATGCTGAATCTGGTTTTACTCGCCGATCAAATGAAAGAATTTAAAGAAGAAAAAGAAGTCAACATCGGTATATCACTGCCTGATCTGGGACGCTTTCGTATTAACGCATACCTCCAACGAAAAGAAACGTCACTCGCTATTCGAGCTATTCCCGATGCAATCCCGGACTTTGAATCATTACGTCTACCTGATGAATTAAAACAAATTGCTATGAAAAAAAGTGGCCTGATTATCGTTTCAGGAGCAGCCGGCTCGGGTAAATCAACCACGTTAGCCTCCATGGTCGACTATCGAAGCAAGCATGATCTGGGGCACATCATCACCATAGAAGACCCGATTGAATATGATATAGCACATGACCAGTCAGTGGTCAGCCAACGCGAGATAGGTATTGATACCGATAGCTACAGTAAAGCATTTCGCAGCGTTGTTCGTCAGTCACCCGACGTATTGGTGGTTGGCGAAGTGCGTGACCGTAATACCGTCCAGCAAGTTCTCGAGTTTGCCGATACAGGGCACCTGTGTCTGACAACACTACACGCAAACAGCACAACACAATCATTTGAACGCATCGTTAGCATGTTCCTTGATGAAGAACGAGATCGCGTTCTAAACACCCTCGCCAACACATTCAAGGCAGTTATTTCTCAACGGCTGATTCCTGATTCCAGAGGCAAACAGGTACTGGCATATGAACTGCTATTACCGACTTCTCGCACTACAGACCTTATTCGCCGCGGTGAATTCTGGGATCTGCGCGAAAGTCTGGAAAAAAGCAACAGCTCAGGCATGCGCTCCATTGACCAGATATTATTTGAACTGGTCCAGGAAAAACGAATCTCGGAAGAAACTGCTGTTAACCATGCCTCATCGGTTAATAATTTGCGACTGCGCATGAAGCTGGAAAATAAAGACGGAACCGCAACTGGAAATACGACACATTAATTTTATATCGTAATAACTTGCCAGTTTCGACTCTGGAAGCAACGCTATTTACTATATTGCTTCAACATAACCACGCTAACGCCACGCCTTCACCTGTGCTTATTTACAGATAATGTCATGGTATTTTATATGTTATTTCTAAAAACTATTTCCTCTGTAAGAAAGTTATGATATATAAGAATAATCAGCAGCACTGAATAAACAAGCTACACTTACACAACGAGAAAAAAAAGAAGATAAGACATGAAGAGAATATTACTATCATTAGTCATCCCACCCTTTTCGGTCTGTCGCTATGGCTGCGCGGGATGTTGTGCAGCCCCTATCGGGGTGTTCTGGGTTGCAGGTATTGCCAGCCTTGTTTATGGGTATTTGGGTGGCCCGTTAAACCTTGAAGGTATTAGCTGGAATACTATCGGACTGGGTGCATTGCTCTGGGGCATTGCTTCAGTGTGGGCAATTATTACCGTTGTGAATATTGGCAACGAAGTATGTGAGAAAAAAAGCGATTCATTTTGTCGCAACACCGATTCCAGGCTTGATGAATCTGATCCGATGGATGAAGTGAGAAAAGCGCGGTAGAAGATTTATCTGCAACAAAAAAGCTGTGGTGCTAAACATTATGACTCTTGATTTCTTCTAGATACTAATAACGCAAAGGACGCAAAGAGCGCAGAGTTAAAAAAATATTTTTTATGAATTAAAAACATGTGGCCAATGCTTGAATCCGCCTCTGAATTTCCTGCTTAAATTACCTCTTTGCGCCCTTTGCGTTTACAATATCCAGCCAAACAAAAACCCGGTTCACGGAGCATCAAACTCCGTACCTTCTTTCTTGACCGGCATAAGGTCTACCTTACTCACGCCAAGCTGCAAAGCAACGGTACTGGCAACATAGATAGAAGAATAAGTACCTACTACTACACCTACGATCAACGCAATAGAGAATGAATGAATAACCTCACCGCCTAAAAAGAACAATGCCAAAAGCACTAATAATGTCGTTAACGATGTAACCAACGTACGGGACAATGTCTGGTTGATTGAAGTATTCATAATATCAATCGATGTGCCTTTGCGCATTTTTCTGAAATTCTCACGAATTCGGTCATAAACTACAATTGTATCATTTAGTGAATAACCAATGACTGCAAGAACAGCCGCAAGCACACTCAAGTCAAACTCAACTTGCGTCACCGCAAAAAATCCCAACACAATCAAAACATCATGAATCAATGCAGAAACCGAACCAATAGAAAAGCGATATTCGAAACGTAATGCAACATATACAAGAATACCGATCAAGGCATACAACATTGCCAGTCCACCTTGCTCCGTTAACTCATCGCCAACTTGAGGGCCAACGTATTCACTTCGTCGTAACTGGATATTTTCTGACGTAGTCTTGAGTGCCCGCAAAACAAGGCTACTGATATCATTTTGGGATACGCCTTCGCGTGGTGCTACTCGAATCAAAACATCTTTCGTAGTGCCAAAATGAACAACTGTGGCTTCAGTAAACCCTTTTTCGTCCAACACCTTCTGAATAGCAACCAGATCTGCACTTTCGGGATACCCTACTTCAACTAAAGTACCACCAGTAAAGTCTATGCCGAAATTCAATCCATTATTAACCAATGCAACAGAAGAAATCAGTAACAAGATAACTGAAAATATTATCGCCATTTTGCGTTTTGACATGAAGTCGATTTTATTTTCTTTTAATAATTTAAACATAATAAGCCCTGTTTATGCCTGACCGGTTAGATAGAAAGCTTGCGAATACGCTTGCCACCATAGATCAAATTAATCATTGCGCGCGTACCAACAATCGCTGTAAACATCGACGTCAGAATTCCTAACGATAATGTAACCGCAAAACCCTTTATGGGGCCACTACCAAAACTGAATAACACAACTGCTGCCAGTAACGTTGTTATATTAGCATCGGCAATTGTTGAAAATGCTTTTTCATAGCCTGAGTGAATACTGGCTTGCGGACTGTTACCGATGCGTAGTTCTTCTCTTATTCGCTCAAAGATCAATACATTCGCATCAACCGCCATACCAACAGTAAGCACGATACCGGCTATACCTGGCAGGGTTAATGTTGCCTGCAGTAATGACAACAAGGCCATTACGATCACAAGATTAAAGAACAGAGCCAGATTGGCGACCAAACCAAACAACTTGTAATAAATCGCCATAAAAATCAGTACCAGTACAAAACCGATCATGACTGAATTAAAACCCTGGTCAATGTTGTCTTGTCCGAGGCTCGGTCCTACTGTTCGTTCTTCTATAATTTCAATGGGTGCAGCTAATGCACCTGCTCTCAACAAAATAGACAGTGTGCGTGCTTCTTTAGGTGAGTCCATGCCGCTAATCTGAAAACGACGGCCAAGGCGTTCCTGAATAACTGCAACGTTAATAACTTCTTCAATTTTTTCTTTTACCTTGACCGGTTTGCCGTCAATGATTTTAGTTCTGACATTGTTTTCAATAAACACAACGGCTAGTGAATCTTTAACATGCTCTTTAGTAAATCTGTCAAACCGGTCACCACCCCGACTATCAAGATTGATGGTAACTGATGGCTGATTTGATCTTGAATCAAAACCGGATGATGCATGTGTAATGCTCTCACCTGTCAGAATAACTTCTTTGCGCAGTAAGACAGGTATACCTTTTCTATCTTTATAGATACGTGTTCCTGGAGGTGCCCTGCCCTTATCTACAAAATCCTGCACACTAAGATTACGTTCATCAACCAGATGAATTTCAAGTGTGGCCGTCGCGCTTAGAATATTTTTCGCTTCATCAGGGTTTTGAACACCCGGTAGTTGCACGATGATACGACTATCACCACTTTGTTGAATAATAGGTTCTGCAACACCTACTTCATTGACACGATTACGTAATGTAGTGATGTTCTGGGTAAGCGCCTGTTTACGTACTTCTTTTTGTGCATCTTCTCTCAAGTCAGCCTTCAGATAAAGGTCACCATTTTTTTCAACTTCGGTAAACTCCAGGTCACGCATTTTTGCTGATAAATAAGCTAATGCCTTCTCTCGATCCTCTGCTTTACGAAAACGAATATTCAGGCTCTTATCCAACACTACACCGGCATGCCGGATAGTTTTACTTCTCAGGCTTGTTTTTATTTCACCAACATAACGTTGCATTTCTTTCTCAATAGCCGACTTCATATCGACTTCCATAAGGAAATGTATGCCGCCTTGTAAATCCAGCCCCAGATACATGGGTTTAGCATTCAGTGCCTGTAACCAGGCAGGTGTTGCTGCTGCGAGGTTCTGCGCAACGACAAAACGTCCATCAAGCAATATGCTTAATACTTCTCTGGCTTTGAGTTGGCTGGCGATATCAGCAAAACGAATAAGCATTTTTTCATTTATTCGTTCTTTTGCCAAATAAGTAACATTGGCTTTTTTTAGCGCTTCGATAATATTACTGCGCTCGGTTTTATCCAGTTCATTCGCACGCAGTGGTGAAATTATTAAAGCCGGATCCTTACCGTAAAAATTAGGGATGGAATACAATATTCCAAAAAATAAAGCGGCAATGACCAGAAAATATTTCCAGGCGGGGTATTGATTTAACATGGAGAAACGGCCCTGTTGTTTATTATTGATAGCATTGATGGAACGTTATCCACTCAATGATCACTAATGATTATTAACTGTTTTTGATGGTTCCCTTGGGTAATGCAGTAGAAATTGCCGGGCGCTGAACCTTGATCTCAACATTTTCTGCAATTTTCAGAGTAACGTAACTTTCATCCAGATCGACAATACTACCCAATACTCCACCACTGGTTACAACCTCGTCACCCTTCTCGAGAGCAGCAATCATATTTTTCTGTTCTTTGGCTCGTTTACTTTGTGGACGAATCAATAAAAAGTAAAATACCGCAAACAATATGATCAGAGGTAAAAAACTGGCCAAACCACCAGTTTGCGTAGCTGCAGCCGGATCGGCAGCCATCGCTTCAGCAATAAAAAAGCTCATGATTTCTTCCTAACTTGTTGTTTATTTAAAATCTTTTAACTGGCCTGAACAAATCAGAGCCAATAAATCGTGGCTTATTATGCCATAACTACGATAACAATACATAAAGACCCTATATATTCTGCTTTTACATAAGAATAAACCAGGGAATATCGGGAACAAAAATATTATTATTTATTTCAATGGCTTGGCTATATAATAATCCAACGCAAAGGCGCCAAGACGCAAAGCACGCAAAGTTTTTATGCGTTATTAATTAATTTTGACCTCAATATAGATAATCCATCTGCATTTAATTCAGTAATCTATCATCACCTTTGACGCAGCATATAACCATAAAACTATTATCAACCTGATAATGCATTAAAAGTAATCTCTGCGCCCTTTGCGTCTTGGCGCCTTTGCGTTGAAATAATTATATACAAACCAACACAGGCTAATTCAACCTATGCACTTCGCTCCGCATAAAATGACTTCACAAAATCATCCAGCGTCCCCGTCTCAATAGCCGACCTCAACGAGCTCATCAGCTCCTGGTAATAATGCAGGTTATGAATGGTATTGAGGTGCGCACCGAGCATTTCACCGCATTTATCCAGGTGTCGAAGATATGCGCGGCTATAGTTCTGACAGGTATAACAGCTACACTGATCATCGACTGGTTGTGTATCACTGGCATATTGGCTGTTTCGTATCTTGACCACACCTTTGCGGGTAAACAGGTATGCATTACGGGCGTTTCGGGTTGGCATGACACAATCAAACATATCAATACCACGACGGACAGCCTCTACTATATCTTCCGGTGTCCCCACACCCATTAAATAGCGTGGGTGGTCAGCCGGCATTTCAGGCACAACTTCGGTAAGGATCTGCTCACGATCAGCTTTCGGCTCGCCTACTGACAAACCACCCAGGGCATAGCCCTCAAAACCAATATCGGTCAGTGACTCCAATGATTTTTTTCGTAAATCAATGTACATACCGCCCTGCACGATACCGAATAATGCCGCCGGGTTATCGGCATGCGCGTCACGACTACGCTTAGCCCAGCGCATGGATAATTCCATTGATTCACGTGCCTCTGTTAGTGTAGCCGGATACGGCGTGCATTCATCAAACACCATCACGATATCCGAACCGAGCTTACGCTGTACCTGCATGGATTCTTCCGGCCCCATGAATATTTTATTGCCGTTCACAGGTGACTGAAATGCCACACCTTCTTCTGTAATTTTACGTAACTTACCCAGACTCCAGACCTGAAACCCTCCTGAATCCGTCAGGATAGGGCCTGACCAATGCATGAAATCATGCAAGTCTCCATGAGCCTGAATAACGTCGGTACCCGGTCGTAACATCAGATGAAAGGTATTACCCAGGATAATTTCAGCACCGGTTGCACTTACATCTTCCGGTGTCATGCCTTTTACTGTGCCATAGGTCCCCACCGGCATAAATGCAGGGGTTTCTACCGT
>JAADHQ010000164.1 GCA_013151795.1 Gammaproteobacteria bacterium
ACTTCTTCAAGTGTTGAGCGCTCGTATCCATGCAGCCCAAAACGGCGCTCGACTACTTCTCTTTGTTTGTCGTTCAGACGTTCCAGCCAGTCTTCGATATTATGGTGTACATTCTCATCCTGTAAAATTACAGAGGGTTCCGGGTTGGCCTCATCGGCTATCGCGTCCAGCAATACCCTGTCTTCATCATCACCTATCGGTGTGTCTATTGATGTTGTTCGCTCATTCAGACCGAGCATTCTTTTAACTTCGCTTATCGGTTTGTCCAGCAGGTTTGCGACTTCTTCTGCCGTGGGTTCGCGTTCGAGGTTTTGCGTTAATTTACGTGTGGCCCGTAAATAGAGATTTATTTCTTTAACGATATGGATAGGCAATCGAATGGTACGAGTCTGGTTCATGATGCCGCGTTCTATCGTTTGGCGTATCCACCAGGTTGCATAGGTGGAAAAACGGAAGCCACGTTCAGGGTCAAATTTTTCTACGGCGCGGATCAGGCCCAGGTTACCTTCCTCGATCAGATCCAGTAAAGCCAGCCCTCTGTTCATGTAACGGCGTGCAATTTTAACTACCAGACGCAAGTTGCTTTCTATCATGCGGGTTCGGCCGCTTTCATCTCCCTTTTGTGCAAGGCGGGAGTAATACACTTCTTCTTCGGCGCTCAGTAATGGCGAAAAACCGATTTCATTAAGATACAGGCGAGTAGCATCCATTTGCCCATCGCTCATTTTTCTGGGTTTTCTTTTAACGGGTGCGGGTGCTTTTTTCTCAGCAACGGGTTCGTCTACGGTGGTAGAATCTGCACCCTCTTTAACATCATCCTTATTCATCAACACATCCTCCTCGTCTCCATCCTCGATAATATGTTTTTGTGCCTTTTTGTCAGGCTGATCTTTTGACTTTTGTGACATAAATCATGCTCTTTTATTAGCAAACGAAATACATATCCCTGTCTTTAACCCAGATTAAATTAATCCTGATTAGTTTAAGACTATCGTATATTAACCACATCGACAATGAAAAATAATAATTAAATTATTTTCGTAAAACCGCTACCTGCTTCTCCTTTTTGGAAGGAAAAACAGCGGATTAACTGGCTTGCCATTTTTACGTATCTCAAAATGCAAAATAACACGATCTGTGCCTGACTGCCCCATTTCGGCGATCTGCTGCCCTTGCTTCACATTGCTGCCTTCTTTAACCAGAATACGCCTGTTATGCGCATAGGCACTTAAATATGTATTATTATGTTTAATAATGATGAGTTTTCCATAACGAACCAGTCCTTCACCTATATAGACGACCTTTCCTGGTGCGGTTGCAACGATTCTACGTCCTGATTTTCCGGCAATGGCAATGCCTTTTTTGCCAGAACCTCTACTGGAAAACCGTTTTATAAGCTGGCCTTTTGATGGCCAGATCCAGCGTTTCACTTTACGGTTAGCGATAACCGGTTTTTTTACCTGCTTTCGTTTTTTACTGGCCTTATGAGCATGCTTGTGTTTTTTGGGTTTATATTTAACGACTGGTTTTTTCTTCGGCCTGGGTTTAAATACAGTGTGTTTTTTTAACCCTGATTTCAGGGCAAGTACCTGTTTGGGAAAGATAGCAAAAGGTCGGGGGATTCTATTTATACGGGCAAGGGTTTTATAATCTATTCCATGCATCCAGGCAATGGAATATAAGGTTTCGCCTCGTTGTACTTTATGAAAACCCGGAAGTGTCGTTACCCGTCTATCGGAGACAGGCGCATAGGTTGGAGCACTACAGGACTGTAATAATATTGAGATTAATAGTAGAACACAGACCCGCATTTTTATCTGTTTTTGAGGTAAAAATAAATAATAACAACGAGGACAACCATCAACCAACCAAGCCAGTCTACATACTTTCGTAATTTGGCTTCCATTGCCTCACCGCCCCATTTCATTAACCCGGCTACAAGGAAGAAACGTGCCCCTCGTCCGATAAGCGATGCCAGTATAAAGGGTATGAGTGACATTGAGATAACGCCTGCAGTGATGGTAAACAATTTATAGGGGACGGGTGTAAAACCAGCTATAAACACAGCCCAAAAACCCCATTCATCAAACCAGCTACGGGCAAGCAGGAATTTATCCCAGTAATTAACATCTTTTAGCACTTGTTCAATTGAGAAGGCTTCATAAAAAAACATGCCTATTACATAACCCAGCAGCCCTCCGGCAACGGAAGCGATTGTTGTTATAAAAGCAAAAAACCAGGCTTTTTGAGGTTGTGATAATGACATTGGAGCGAGCATGACGTCTGGTGGCGGAAACGGGAAAAAGGAACTCTCGATAAAACTCAGGCCAACCAGGTAACGTGGGGCAAAACGGTGTTCTGACCATACCATTACTTTTTCATAAATAGATGAAAACAATTTCATTTACAGATCTCCATTGATTAAAGGCACAAAGGTAACAGCCTCAATCACCTCCTGTTCATACCCGGTATTGGTTCTGTGAATCACCGTCAGTTCCTGCGCCCTGTCTTGTCTGCCAACAGGTATAACCAGCTTGCCACCCACAGCCAGTTGTTTAAGTAGTGCCTCAGGTATTGTACTGGGTGCAGCAGTAACGATAATTCCGTCATAAGGGGCATTATTATCCCAACCCCAGGATCCATCGCTATGCTTGAATCGTACATTTTTTATTTTTAGTGAGCGTAATCGTTTTCGGGCTTGATGCAAAAGCACCTCAATACGTTCTACCGAATAGACTTCAGGCACAAGCTGCGACAAGACGGCCGTTTGATATCCACAACCTGTCCCTATTTCAAGAACTTTTCCAGGAATACCTCCTGCCAGTAACAGCTCGGTCATACGCGCAACAATATAAGGCTGAGAAATAGTCTGGCCCTGTCCGATTGGCAAGGCATCATCTTCATAAGCACGGCTTGCAAGGGCTTCATCAACAAATAAATGGCGAGGTGTATTCAACATAACACTTAAAACCTGCTTATTGGTTATGCCTTTATCAGATAAACGGGTTATCAATCGTTCACGAGTCCGTTGTGAGGTCATTCCAATTCCACGGATCATGGATTCGGTTATCATGAAGATAGCTCCAGCCATTCGCTGGTCTGTTTCAGCTTCGAAAATTCGGTCAAATCGGTATGAATGGGTGTAATAGAAACCTTGGCAGATTTTATTGCATAAAAGTCTGTGCCCTCACCCGCATCGGCTTCCTCTCCACATGGGCCTACCCAGTAAACAGGCCTGCCACGAGGATCAAACATCTCTATCACGGGCTCGGATTTATGGCGATGCCCGAGACGGGTCACTTCCATGCCGGTTAAGCTCTCATAGGGTAAATCGGGGACATTCACATTTAGAATGGTGTCTGCCGCGATAGGATGTTTACGAATGCGTTCTATCAATTCAACCGTCACACGCGCAGCTGTCTCAAAATATTGAGGTGACTGATCACACACCAGTGATACTGCAATTGCCGGAAAACCCAGAAAACGGCCTTCCATCGCAGCTGCTACAGTACCGGAGTAAAGCACATCGTCACCCATGTTCGCACCCGCATTGATGCCGGAAACCACCATATCAGGCTCGGATTTCAATAGTCCGGTTATCGCCAGATGAACGCAGTCAGTCGGTGTACCATCGACACTTATGAACCCGTCTTCTGAAGAAAAAGCCCTTATCGGGCTATCCAGTGTCAGGGAATTACTCGCCCCACTACGGTTTCTATCAGGTGCTACGACAGAAATTTCGGCTATTTCAGCCAAGGCGGCAGCCAACACCCGGATGCCTTTTGCCTGATAACCATCATCATTACTGACTAAAATATTCATGAACGTAATTCAACCTGCATGTTTATTATCTTTACGAATACGCTTACTATACTTGAATAGAAGTCGCTCTCAAAATAATCGAAAGCGATATAATAATCCAATTACCAGCTTAACAAACGCCATACCTGCATCACTATATCACATTGTAATTATTGATATTTATATGACTAATAAACACAACAAAGACGATAAAACCCTGTTTCGCAGTCAAATGGACGATGTGTCCAGATTAAAGCATGACAAAATAAATCCGGAAGCAAAACACACCAAACCCGTCCCCAGGCAATCACATGCCAGTGAAGCGCAGGTTATGGTGGATATGATGTCAGATAATTTTGATGACATAGATGTCGAAACTGGAGAAGAATTACATTTTATGCGTGACGGAATTCAGACCTCGGTCGTGCGTAAACTTAAGCGGGGGCAGTTCCGAATTGAGGGTGAAATGGATTTACACGGCCTCAACATCGATGCTGCCAGGCAGGCTATCAGTACATTCCTGCCGTTATGTCAGTCTGAAAACAGACGATGTATCCGTATTATTCACGGCAAAGGTTTAAGCTCAAAACACAAAGGGCCTGTGTTAAAAAAAATGGTCAATCGTTGGTTACGACAACGTAAGGATGTATTGGCATTCACATCTGCACTGCCTAAACACGGTGGAACGGGGGCAATTTATGTATTACTTAAAAAACCTGAAATTTAGCCATGAAATTTCTGGCACAGATTGAAAAGTTTCAGGGGTAATGCGAAAGAGATATATGAAAGGGTGAACAAAAACTAGCGACCGCTGTTCTGCCTGCGTTTATTCCCCCGCACTTTTGCCTTACTGACTTTTATATTTCGACCACTCAGAGTACTTTCATCCAGCGCCTGAATTGCATCTTCACCATCAACATCCGGCATTTCCACAAAACCAAAGCCTTTGGATTTACCTGATTCCTGATCGTGAACTAATTTTACGCTCTGCACCTCTCCAAAATCTGAAAAGGTGTCTTCTAATTGATCTTCTGTAATTAAATATGAGAGATTACCCACATAAATCTTCATACAACTATCCTGTGATTTTATATATTCAGAATTGGAAAAAGTTTGAAACGATTTTTAAATAATGTCTGATTATTATTTTAAAAATAAGGAAATTGATTTTTGGCTTCAAACTTGATCTGCTTACAAGTATAAACCAGAATCCATATAATTCAACACTAAAGTGATAAATAATTGCTTATTTGTCACTTCCACTTAACAGTATTTTTTCAATCTCCGCTTCATGAACAGGGTACTGGAATATTGCGTGTATTGGATAAATATCATTTAATTTATCAACAAATTCGCGCTCGGATTTATCAACGATAACAATAACCCGTGTATTAGCCTGATACTTCAATAGCGTGACCAGAAATACATCCAGATTACTGATATGCACACCACTATAATTACTGCCGTAGGCATAAATAAACTCCGCCATGACAATATCAGGCAAGGTGCTCTTTAATTTTGCATTGGCTTTTCTTATTGAAGGTAATTTTATATTTTGAATGCCACATCTGGCATATAAATCCTCCAGCCGGGGATGACGAGGTGTTTCTATAATTGAAAAAAGTATCTGCTTACTCAACATACAGGGCCCAGGATTTTTTAGCCAAATTAAACGCCGCCATTTTTTATAATCATTTAAAAACAGTGCTCAGAAAAAATGCCTCACGTAATAATGTGGTTGCATACAACCCTGAACTTAACATCAACCTTAATTGTATCGTTTTATTTTCAATGAATTCACTCTTGATTTCAGACGCCCGCATTCTTAATGCCCTTCTGTCTGATTTCATGTTAACACTTTCAAGGCCTTTCATAATAATTGTTTCTTTGGCTAGCACTGTGTCTTCTAACTGACGCGCGTCAAGACTAACGGATGACTCACCCTTACCCCATAAAGGGCCACTAGGATGAATATCAAATTCCGATATCCTTTTATCTATGACACTATCACTCTTTTCTGTTTTGAAAAAACTGTTTGATCCATTCAATATCATGCAATCACCATCAATGGCTTTATTCCAGTTGCCTTGTCTTACCCTTTCTTGTAACACTTTATTAAACAAATAACTCCGCGCTGCTGACAAATAAATTCCTTTAAGTTTTCTGTCTTTTACAGTCAGACTGCCTTCAAACAATTTTTTTGCCTGTTCTATATTTTCGCCACCATGTCCAAAACGCTGTTCACCAAAATAATTAGGTGTTCCATGCTGCCGAATTAAATCAATTCTGTCTTCCAGTACTTTTAATGAACAGTCTGCATCACGTAATGTAATAATAAAATTATTTATTTTGACCATTCCTGGTCTTAGTTTGCATCGATGACGAGACACATCAAGAATTTCAATGCCTTCAAGATCCAGTTTTTTCCAATCAGGTTCTTTTGAAGGATGAAGGACAAGACTGAACCATTGTGTTGTTACTGCATTTCTGTCTTTCAGACCTGCATAACTAACATCACGCTGTTTTATACCTGAAAATATAGCCAATTGTTTTGCTAGCCACTGGGTATTTGTATTACGTTTTTTTATTTGCAGATAGACATGTTCGCCTTCACCTTCGGGCTCAAAAATCAATTGTTCTTCTACTATAAAATCTTCAGGTTTATTTCGAAAAACAACCGAACACAAAGGCTCACCAAAAGCACGCGGCATATTATTCATTCAATAACACGACGGCCTGTGCAGCGATACCCTCGCCTCGGCCTGTAAAACCCAGTTGTTCGGTTGTAGTGGCTTTTATGTTCACATACTCAACTGTTATATGGCAATCTGCTGCAAGGTTCTCGCGCATGGTATCAATATGCGGAGCCATTTTCGGGGCCTGAGCAATAATCGTACAATCCACGTTATTTAGTTTTAATCCGTTTTCCTCTATCTTTGCTATTACCGACTTTAATAATTCACGGCTGTTTGCATCTTTAAATGTTTCATCCGTATCAGGAAAATGCTTACCGATATCACCAAGGCCTGCGGCGCCCAATAATGCATCACATAAAGCATGTATCAATACGTCGCCATCCGAGTGAGCTTCCAACCCTAGATTATAAGGAATATCGACACCGCCGATGATCAGCTTTCTGCCTTCAACCAGTCGGTGTACATCATAACCCTGCCCTATTTTCATGTTGGTATTCGCCCTTGTTGCTGTAAAAAAAATCTGGCCAGTTGTAAATCTTCCGGCAATGTAATTTTTATATTATCAGCACTGCCTTCTACCAATACAGGGCTGAAACCTGCATATTCAATCGCCGATGCCTCATCCGTCACCAGATAATGACTATCCAGTGCCAATTTCATAGCATTAAATAATGTTCCCAGCCTGAACATTTGTGGCGTTAATGCGTGCCATAAATTATTTCTGTCTACTGTTTCAGTGACTTTATCTGCCGCGTTACCTCGTTTCATGGTGTCTTTTACTGGCACGGCTAACAAGCCACCGACTTCATCTTTTTCCAGGCGTTTAATCAGGTGATCAAGGTCTTCTTGCCCAAGACAGGGTCGAGCTGCATCGTGTACCAGTACCCAGTCGTCTAGATCGGCCATGGGCATAAGCATCAACAAGGCATTAAAAACAGAATGACAACGCTCTTGCCCTCCTTGTACCTTTATCAGATTATCACGCCCGTCAAGATTTAATGACTGCCAGTAATCGTCATGGTCGCCTATCGCAACAAAGGTGGATGTGATGGCTGCATTATTCAAAAAACAGTCCAGGGTATGTTCCAGTACTGTTTTATTTTCCAGTATCAGATATTGTTTCGGACAGTCTATCTGCATGCGACTACCACTGCCCGCCGCCGGGATGATAACCCAGTATTTTGAATGTTTGCTATGGACAGATTCTGTCATATGATTTTATATTTTGAATTAAATAAAACAGATTTATCGGGTTTTGCCTTCGACTATCTGATAAAAAGTTTCCGTGTCTTTTTTGATCATGCCCAGTTCTGATCGGGCTCTTTCTTCTACCGCTTCAAGACCCTGCTTCAGATCCTTGACTTCAGCTTCCAGCGCCAGGTTACGTTCTTTAGTTTTTATATTCAGCTGACTTTGCACATCGACTGCCTTACTGAGTTGATTGACTTCAGCAAGGCTGCCATCGCCTACCCATAATTTTACTTGCAAGATAATGATCAAGGAAACAAGCAGGAAGATTATCCATTTCATTGACGGTTACCTTTATTTTAAAAATACTTCCGTTGCACTGGAAGCATTTTCATTTCAAAACTAAAAAACATTAAATGCTTTTTTCCCTGCATAACTGGCTTTATCACCCAGCGCTTCTTCAATGCGAATGAGCTGGTTATATTTAGCAACCCGGTCAGAGCGTGACAATGAACCGGTTTTTATCTGCGTTGCGGTTGTTGCTACTGCAAGATCCGCTATTGTGGTATCTTCCGTTTCGCCTGAACGATGCGATACAACGGCGGTGTAACCTGCGTCTTCAGCCATGGCAATCGCTTCCAGTGTTTCTGTCAATGTACCAATCTGGTTGAATTTTATCAAAATAGAATTGGCTGCTTTACAGTCGATGCCTTTTTTGAATATCTCTGTATTAGTAACAAATAAATCATCGCCAACAAGCTGCACTTTATCACCCAG
>JAADHQ010000147.1 GCA_013151795.1 Gammaproteobacteria bacterium
GGACTATAACCGCAGAGGCTTGATTACTCGCTGATGCAACACCAGCAAACTTCAGTCGTCGTGTGAATGCCTTGACTCTCGAGAATCATTATAGGATCTTTCGGCTTTTTCTGCAGAATGGCTCGATTCTTCATCACCATCTTCTTCGGATTTAGCCTCACCCTTTATCCCATCCATAACGGCTTCTTGAACCTGTTCTTTCAAGCTATCGGCCAAACTATCAAACAACCCGGCCTGCGCGCTGGAAACAGGAATCATTAATGTAAAAAGCACTACTAAAATTGATAACTTACCTTGATTAATATTCATTACATCTCCTGAAATTTAACTATTATTTTTTTTGATTTAATACAAATTGCATTTTGCAAATTTTTATTTTCACATTGAAATAATCAATTCCAACGTTATGCTATCAACCTTCTGGCATTATCGACACTTGATCCACAATGACTATAAATAACAAAGCTACGCAGAAAAAAACTCTCCGATTAACTAAAAACAGGTCGACAGATGCATTTGCACCCCATTACAATCACCTATAACACCAGATAAAGTATAACAAAGGGCACACGCATGTCAAAAACAGCATTGGGGCTTGATAAAAACACTACCGCTTGCCTCTCATATGTATTGGGCTGGATATCAGGGCTCATTATTATTCTCATTGAAAAAGATGATGATTTTGTTCGGTTTCATGCCATGCAATCAATCATTACCTTTGGATCCATTTCAATAGCCTTTATTTTGTTTGGGTCGATCATGCCATTTTTTATTATTATATCGCTACTCAATCTGGCAAGCATTGCACTCTGGATACTGCTGCTGATCAAATCTTATCAAGGACAAAAATTCATGTTGCCTGTTATTGGTGAAATATCAGATCAATGGGCAAAAAAATTCGGGAAATAATGTTTCACCATCGCTCGACATGGACTCATGGGTATTCACCTGGACTTTCAACTGATGAATAAAAAATCAATCAGAAAAATAATTATTATTTTTCTAATTCTCGGTATTCTATTGATTATCTCAACACCTGTACTAACCTGGTCAGGACGTTTTTTGATAAGAAATGATACGTTAGGTCAGTCTGATGCGGTTATTGTACTGACAACCGGGGTAGACTATTACCCTCGACTAACAGAAGCCGCTCGTATTTATAAACAACAGCTCACAGACAAAATAATAATTAACGGCAACAGAAAGTCAGATACACTAAGACAAATCGAAACCCTGGGTTACAAACCCGCCAGCCATTGGTCGGAAAACCCTATACGCATGCTAATCGTAATGGGTGTACCCCGTAAAAATATTATTGCGGTTAACGGGGAAGATATTTTTGACACGGTTTCTGAAGCAAAACTGGTAGGAAAATATGCGCTGGATCAGGGAATCAAAAATATCACCATCGTAACCAGTAAATTTCATACCAAGCGAGCTGGCTACATCTGGGAGTATACCTACCCGGATGAACTAACCATTAAAGTATCTGCAGCACAGGATGACCCGTTTGATCCCGACTCATGGTGGAAAAGTGGCCGGCAAATACGCGCACTTTTAGGTGAATATGGCGGATGGCTTTATTATTTCTGGCATACAGAATAAACAAGCCTCTATTCATCTTCCCGCTTGCACTCACCTTCTATAATGCGCGAAGATGATGAATCCATCGGGCTACCTCCGCTTGCACCAGGGCCTGGTCCAGGTCCTGGCGGTTGAAATCGAGACAAGCCCATTATTTTTTTCAGCAATAACCGCCTGATGGGCGTGATCAGAAATAACACACCGATACTGTCTGTAATAAACCCGGGAATCAGCAACAATATTGCTGAAAAAAAGATAAAAATGCTTTCAAACATGGCAATAGCGGGTATTTCACCCTTACTCATGCTTTTTTTAATCCTCGACAGGTTGTAGGTACCTTGATGACGCATCAATAAAACACCCAGAACCATGGTGAAAACAATAATGAATATTGTCGGGATCGAGCCGATCAAATTTCCTACTTCAAGCAGGATATAAATTTCCAGAAAAGGAAAACCAATAAAAATGATCAGTAATATAATCCGTGGATCCATAAAATTCCTGCTTTCTTATATCAATACAGTGACAAACCTTTTTCCAGAGATTAGGCTATGATCACCGTTTCCAACACTAAAACAACATCATGACCCAAGAATACCAGATTATTCTGAATACGTGTCCAGATATGGATACCGCAACCAATATTGCCAACACCCTGATTGATGAGGGGCTGGCGGCGTGTGTTAATATCATCCCTGGCCTGACATCTATATATAAGTGGCAAGGAAAGCTTGAGTCAGGTACCGAGGTATTATTGATGATAAAAACCCGTAGCGGACTATATCCTCAGGTGGAATCAAGAATTGTTTCATTACATTCTTATGAACTTCCTGAAATAATATCAGTCCCAATAGAACATGGCCTGAAGGCCTATCTAGACTGGATCGACAATTCAACAGGTAAATTATAATGAAAAAACTGTTAGCCACGCTATTTGCGCTCTTTTTACTCAACCCAGCCACCGTTTTCGCCGAAGAAGAGCCTCTACCCCAGGAACAAGCGTTCCCGATGACAGCCAGTGCTACAGATGCAAATACCATTATTGCTGAATGGAAAGTCGCTGATACCTACTACCTCTATCACAACAAATTCTCATTTCGAACCAATACTGCCGGTATAACATTAGGTACTCCGGTCATTCCGTCAGGAAAAATCAAAAAAGACCCCTATTTTGGCAACGTAGAAACCCTGCGGGGCACTGTCCGTATCGAAATACCCATCACACGCAATAATAACGATATAAGTAACATGACGCTTATTACCAGTTCGCAAGGTTGCGCGGACATGGGGCTGTGTTACCCCCCTTTCGAACAAACTGTACAAATCAAGCTGATCAACGCCAGCGCTACCAGTGCAGGCACCAATATCGATCCACTGCAGGCCATTACCGAACTCGGCAACAACATGGGGCTGGAGGAGGAAGAAGAATTCCTCGACCCTGACAAGGCATTTATGCTGAGTACTAAAAATGGCGACAACCAGAGCCTGATTGCTCACTGGATGATTGCTGACAAGTACTATATGTACCGCGACAAATTCAAGGTCAAACTCAAAAATGCCCCTGAAGGTATCAGTATTGGCAAGTTTGAAATGCCCGAAGGTGAAACCAAACAAGACGAATACTTTGGCGAGATCAAGGTTTACCACAACGCGATCACCATACAGATCCCTATCATTGGCGACCTCAAAGGTAAAACAGCCGAAATCGAACTTGTTTATCAAGGTTGTGCTGAAGCGGGCTTATGTTACCCGCCCACGTTCAAGACGGTTACTTACGATCCTGCCAACGAGGTCACCTCTACCGTAGCCTCAGCAAGCACTACCCCGACTACGACACAATCAATGTCAACAGAAGGCATGCAGGATGACGAAGTCCTGGGTCATCTGTTCAGGGCTGAACATTTACCCACGATCCTGCTGGCCTTATTAGGATTTGGCTTGTTACTGGCATTCACTGCCTGCATGTACCCGATGATCCCGATTGTCTCCAGCATCATCATTGGACATGGCGAAAAAGTAACGGCTACCAAAGGTTTTATGTTATCGCTGATCTATGTTCTGTCCATGGCGTTAACCTTTGGCGTTATAGGTGCGATCTTCGGTTACACCGGTGAAGCCAGTAATATCGCCGCACAGATGCAAAAACCCTGGGTGCTGATTTTATTCTCATCCCTGTTTGTAATCCTGGCACTATCCATGTTCGGTTTTTATAACATCCAGATTCCAAGCGCCCTGCAAAGCCGCCTGAACGAAATCAGTAATCGCCAGAAAGGCGGCTCCTTGATCGGTGTTGCTGTTATGGGTGTTCTATCCGCATTAATTATAGGCCCTTGCGGCGGGCCTGTACTCATTGCAACCATTGCCGGAGCAGCCGCGTCAAATGACCCTGTGCTCGGATTCCTTTATATGTTTACCCTGGCTATGGGCATGGGCGCACCCTTATTGGTAGTAGGCGCAGGTGGTGGAAAGATACTCCCACATGCAGGCACATGGATGGACAACGTCAAGGCCGCGGCAGGTGTGCTGTTATTAGGTCTGGCTATCATATTCCTCGAACGTGTATTGAGCAGCACTATATATATGATCATGTGGGCAACCCTGTTTATGGTTAGTGCCATCTATATGGGTGCTTTTGCTGCCATAGCCGAAGGTAGCTCGGGCTGGAGAAAATTATTCAAGGGACTGGGGCTGGTTGCCTTTGTTTATGGTGTTATTATCCTGCTCGGCGGACTTACCGGGGCGCGCAACTTTAATGACCCGTTACACGGGTCCAGCCTGACCAGTAACGCACCTGGCATGATGATGATGAATACATCAAGCAACAATGGCACTCAACCTGCTTATGTTGAATTTGCAAAAGGTAAAAAATCTGTCGTAAAAGGCGGACTGACTTTTATCAAGGTAAAAACCGTTGCTGACTTTAAACGTGAACTGAAAACAGCCAACGCTGCAGGCAATACAGTAATGCTGGATTTTTATGCCGACTGGTGTACCTACTGCAAACAATTTGATGACTATGTTTTTTCCGACCAGGAAGTTCAACAGTCATTATCGAATACAGTACTGATACAGGCCGACATCACCTTGCAGGACAACGAAGACAAGGAACTGCTGAAATACGTTAAGGTTATTACAGCACCTGCCATTCTATTCTATAAAACAGATGGCATAGAAGTGCGAAAACAACGTGTCCTTGGCCTGATGAAAGCCAGTGAATTTCTGAATCGCGTAAACAAATCTTTTAACTAACAATAAAGCGAAATCATATGAAAAAAAGTATTACTTCCGCACTGGCTATTGTTAGCCTTGCCGCTGGCTTTGCAGCTTTCCAATACATACAGGAAACAAAACCGGCCACTGAAAAAAATAAAACAACAGAAGTTAAGAAACTCAAAAAGATTTCTGTCCTGAACCAGAAACGCGCCGATTTTAGTCTGCCTGATCTTGAGGACAAGATTCGGCACATCAAGGAATGGGATGGCAAGGTCATTCTACTGAATTTCTGGGCGACATGGTGCCCACCTTGCCGCCGTGAAATCCCGGCATTTATCGAGCTCCAGGACACCTTCGGCAAAGATGGTTTTCAGGTAGTCGGCGTGGCAATTGATGAAAAAGAAGCCGTTATCGATTATGCGGATGGCCTCGGTGTTAATTACCCCATTATGATCGGCAACAACACAGCTTTAAAAATCAGTGCTGATTATGGTAATCGCTTTGGCCAATTACCCTACAGCCTGATCATTGACCGAAAGGGTATTATTCGCTTTATTGGCAAGCGCGAACTGAGCTATCAGGACATTGAAAAACGGATCAAACCGTTATTATAAAATCAGGGAAAAGATACAAGGGAAAAGGCTTTACAATTAACAAGGCTGGCGGCACTAAAAAATTAAGCAGATGGTAGCCTCCCAGCCCTTTTATCTTGTATCTTTTCCCTTTCACGCTGATTTCACGCCTATCTCCTGCGATCTACGGCTAAATCACTATTTTCTATTGGACATAAGCAAAAGTTTGATGCAAAATTGCAACCACAATGTAAAAATGACTTTTCGCAGCAAATTCACTTCATTTGTCAGCTAAATCAGCTCATTTTATCGACTTTATAACTTTTGAGACTGTAACATGGCAAAAATTCTTGTATTGAACGGCCCCAACCTGAACCTGCTCGGTTCACGTGAGCCTGAAATCTATGGTAGCGATACTCTGGATGCCATCATGAATAGTCTCACTGACAAAGCAGAAGCGGGCGGACACCAGCTTGAATCTTTTCAGAACAATGCTGAACATGCACTCGTAGATCGAATTCATGCCGCCAGCAATGAAGCAGTTGATTATATTATTTTTAACCCTGCCGCATTTACGCATACAAGTGTTGCATTAAGAGATGCGATTCTGGGTGTAAACATCCCCTTTATCGAAGTTCATTTATCAAACATAAATAAACGCGAAGAGTTTCGCAAACAATCATACTTTTCTGATATCGCTGATGGAATCATTAGCGGTTTCGGAGCACAGGGTTATGATCTTGCATTGCAAGCAGCCCTCAAAAATTTAATTAAATAACCCCAAGATTTTTTATAGGTATAAAAATGGATATTCGTAAAATAAAGAAATTGATTGAGTTACTGGAAGAATCCGGTATCGCCGAGATCGAAATCAAAGAAGGTGAAGAGTCTTTACGCATTAGTCGTGGAGGCCCACAAGTAGCCGCAGCCCCGGTATTTGCAGCTCCCGCGCCAGTTGCTGCTCCTGTCGCGCCTGCTGTAGCACCAACTGACAACGAGGCGTCTGCTGAACCCTCTATCCCGGATGGTCATGTGGTTAAATCACCCATGGTTGGAACGTTCTACCGGGCCTCTTCACCATCGGTTCCATCATTTGTTGAAGTCGGGCAATCAGTTAGCGTGGGTGATACTTTATGTATTATCGAAGCAATGAAAATGTTTAATCAAATCGAGGCTGACAAAGGTGGCGTTGTAAAAGCCATTCTTCTTGAGAATGGCGAGCCGGTAGAATTCGGCCAACCACTGATTGTCATCGAATAAGACAACACTATTAACATAATTACTTAGAGTGATCCTGATCAATGTTGGATAAGATTGTTATCGCCAATCGCGGCGAAATTGCACTGCGTATATTACGCGCCTGTTCGGAACTTGGCATCAAAACCGTTGCCGTTCATTCCACTGCAGATAGCGAATTAAAACATGTTTTACTCGCTGACGAGTCTGTTTGTATAGGGCCCCCGCCTTCAATTGATAGCTACCTTAATATTCCGGCACTCATCAGCGCTGCTGAAATTACCGATGCAGTCGCAATTCATCCGGGTTATGGTTTTTTATCTGAAAATGCAGATTTTGCAGAACGTGTTGAACAAAGCGGCTTTGTATTTATTGGCCCGAAAGCCGAAACCATACGCATCATGGGCGACAAGGTCGCAGCGATCAAGGCCATGAAAAAAGCCGGTGTTCCCTGCGTGCCTGGCAGCGATGGTCCATTAACTGACGATGCCAACCTCAACCTGAAAGTGGCCAGGGGAATTGGCTACCCTATTATCATCAAGGCCTCTGGTGGTGGCGGTGGTCGCGGCATGCGCGTGGTTCATAGTGAATCCAACCTTCTGAATGCCATCTCACTAACAAAAAGTGAAGCGGCGGCGGCATTTGCCAATGATGTTGTTTACATGGAGAAATACCTTGAAACACCTCGCCATGTTGAAATCCAGGTGTTATCCGACTCTCACGGCAATGCTATCCATCTGGGCGAACGCGACTGCTCCATGCAACGTCGCCATCAAAAGGTCGTTGAAGAAGCACCTGCCCCTGGCATCACTGAAAAGGTACGTAAAAGAATAGGCAAAGTCTGTTCAGATGCCTGTCGTGATATTGGTTATCGCGGTGCAGGTACTTTTGAGTTTCTGTATGAAAACGGTGAGTTTTACTTCATTGAAATGAACACCCGTGTTCAGGTCGAACATCCGGTTACTGAAATGGTCACCGGCGTTGATATCATCAGAGAACAGTTATTAATTGCAAGCGGTGAAAAACTGTCATACAAACAAGAAGACATCAAAATCAATGGCCATGCCATTGAATGTCGTATTAATGCTGAAGACCCTGATAACTTCATGCCCTGCCCTGGTACGATCACTGAATTCCATGCGCCGGGTGGACCAGGTATTCGCATGGATACGCATATCTATGATAATTATCGGGTGCCTCCGTATTACGATTCAATGATAGGCAAGCTGATTGCTCATGGGAATGATCGTGAAAGTGCTATTAACCGTATGCGGACTGCTTTGCTGGAAATTTATATTGAAGGTATAAAAACCAATATACCGCTGCAACAGAGAATTCTGGATGATGCTGCTTTTCAGGCAGGTGGGGCGAATATTCATTATCTTGAGAAGAAGCTGGGGCTTTAACTTTTCTTTAGCTGGTTTTTTTAGTGTATAGACTGTTTTGATTACCTGCAGGTTAAATAAGTTTCCTGCTGTTTGGTTAAGAGAGTTTGGTGTGAAGAGTATTGCTGAGTCTGGATAAGTTTCCTGTTATTTGGATAGGTGAGTTTAGTGTAAAGGGCTGAGGCTCGTCCCGTCAGCCGAGTCACTTGCACTGCTCACGGCCATCCATGGCCTATGCAGCATAAGTACATCCCTGTACAAATCTTTGCTTGCCCAAAGAAAGGGCACCCCGATAACTGCGCCGGCTGAGGCCGGTTCCCTGCGCGCAGAATATTGGCGAGGGGGTTGTCGGAGCCACATCCCTGTGGCTGCGACAACGCGTGCCATCCGTGGCACGCCCCTGCGGGCCTTATCCTCACCAATATCCTGTGCTCGGCTTGTTC
>JAADHQ010000119.1 GCA_013151795.1 Gammaproteobacteria bacterium
ACCAACGACCAAAGATTATTTTATTCGAGTTTTTCTTTCAGGTTAGCGAGGCTCTCGCGGTGGTATCTTTCAATATCATCTTTCATAAACAAGGCTTTAATTCTGGCGGGGATGTTGTATCCAAGCTGCATTTCAAAAGCCCAGCTTACCTTAACTTTGCCACCCTGATCGTCGAGGGTAAAAACTGAATAGGCGCGCGGTAACCCCTGAATAGCCACAATATTCTTTACATATAAATCAGGTTTAATCTCGATTATTTTCTGGCTTCCCTTACCAATGTCATTAAGCTGACTTTGCCAGTGCATAATGGCGCCTGTGCCGTACTGGCTTCCTTCAAACCGGTACGTAATATCTTTATCTTTATTTGACCAGCTGGACCAGTTAACCCTGTTTTTATAATCATTCAACTGGGCATACACTTTTTTAGCCGTAGACTTGATCTCGATAACAGATTCAATCTTAATCTGTGCCGGCAACATCATCCCTGCTATCAAAGACACAACCATCAATGACGTGATGACAAGTAAAAAACTGAATGTCTTTCGCATTCAGATCTCTACTTGATTATTTCTATGGAAAACTGCTTCATAATCAGATCCATCGCTTTACCAAATGCCAATACAATAGAATGCATGTCAGAGCCACTTGATTTTACCTTGCCTTCATATTCTTTTGTAAAAATATCACCATTACTGTTATTAACATTAAACTCGATGCGCACCAAAGCATAACTTTCCGAACCTGCCTTGATTTGTTCAAATCGCAATATCCTGGCATCAATCACCATGTCCGCCTGCGTTCCATTTTTACTGGTTATTCGCTCAGCGACTCTCATTTTTTTTAAATAATTTACAATGCTGTCACGCACAATTAAAGAAGGGCTTTTTTCCCAAAAATGATAATGATATCGACTTAGTTCCAAAGGCTTTAATATTGATGCATTTAAAATTGCTCGATCATTATATATACCACTGGCAACCGGGCGCTGAACAAGAATATTTTTATATAATGGCCGGGGCGCTTGTTTCATATTCATTGCAGGCGAAGGGAAATGATAATATTTACTAACAGGGACAGGTGGCTGGGAGCCACATGCAGCCAGGATTATCGAGATCAGGCCGAGAACAAATATTGTCTTTATTCTACTATTTTGCATGGCCGTTCACCTTGTCACTTTGTGGCGCCCCCCCTAATAATAATCCGGGGTTTTCCCTGATCTGGCGGCTAAATTCACTCATGTTGTTTCCTGTGCTTTCAAGGTTATAGGTAATACTGTCTATACTGCCTGCAAACGAGCCCATAATTTTTCTCATGTCTTTCATTGCCTGCCGTATATCCTTCTGATTATCAGAAACAAGGTCATTAGAGTTTTTTAATAACAGAGAAATTTGTTGACGTATTGTTTTAAAATCATTGGACATGTCCTTCAAGCGTAATGTGAATTCCTTAATATTTGCAATTGAAGTATTTATATTAACTTCGTTATCTTTGCTGAGAATATCTTCCAACACACTCATACTTGAGCCCATCTTGTTCATGATATCCTGTACTGAAGCAATCATCTTCGGCAACTGCCCGCTTATACTGCCCCCTATACTGTCGACATGTTTTTGCAATATCGCCAGAAACGGCTTGATACTTCCTTCAGAAATATCCTGCACTTCGACAGCAACAGAATTCAGTATTGACATAATATTGGCTTCTTCCTTGCCTTTTATTTCTGCGCCCGGCTTGTAGTATTTCTCACTATCACCTTCTTCTATATCAATCTGTTTATCGGACAATACACCCGGAGAAATAATTCGCGCATAACTGCCTAAAGGAATTCGCCAGCCCTCCTTGATTGACAAGGTCAACATAAATCGTGTTTTACCGCCTTTCCTGATTGGGCCAATCTTATCAACCTGGCCTATCCTGTATCCACCGTAACTTACAACCGTGCCGATTTTTAATCCGGCAATATTTGCATACTTTGCATAATATGTTTCTACATCTTCATTATTGCCTGTAAGGCGAACCAGAACCAGCATAAGAAAGGCAAGGATAGATAAAGTAAAAATACCGACAATCAAATAATTAGTTTTATATTTTTTCATTTTTTAATTCGCCCACTAATTTAACTACACTGTCAGCCTGTGCAGATAATCATCTGCGTCCACTTCATGTATTCTGGCTCTTCTGTTTAATAAATCCTGCACTCTGTTTAATTCACTATTTTTTATATTTTCAACCGTATCGCATATCAACACCTCACCTTGATCCAGCACGGTGATTCTGTCTGCTATTTTGAATGCACTCTCAAGCTCATGAGTTACAATAATCATGGTCATATTCATCGCATCTCTTAACCTTAATATCAGCTCATCCAGTTCTATTGATGTCACCGGGTCCAGTCCAGCTGAAGGCTCATCAAAAAAAAGCAATTTCGGATCCATTACTATAGCTCTTGCAAGTGCTGCCCTTTTTATCATGCCGCCAGAAAGCTCGGATGGCATTAAATCTTCAAATCCGGAAAGATTAACGACTTCAAGTTTCATTCTGCTAATAATTTGCATTGTCTTTTCGTCAAGCGATGTATGTTCTTTTAAGGGTAGCTGTACATTTTCGCTAATACTCATGGAGCCAAATAACGCGCCGCCCTGAAATGACACCCCCATGTTTTTTCTTAACTCGTACATTTCCATCTCGGAAATTTCCGTTATATCTTTGCCCAATATCCTGATATGTCCGGACGTGGCATACTCCAGGCCTAGCAGATGACGCAACAATGTGCTTTTGCCTGACCCACTCCCGCCCATAACAACCATGATTTCACCCTCATGGACGGTCACGTTGACCGATTTTAAAATCTGTCGGTCACCATAGTGTGTATTCAGATCTTCTACTTGTATCATTACTGGTTTGTTCATAGTCTCAATCATCGATTCAGGAAATAGGTGAAAATCATATCGGTAACAACAATATAACTAATGGACATTACAACAGAACGCGTTGTTGCCTTACCAACACCGGCAGCGCCCCCCCTTACCTGAAAACCATTACTTACTCCAACTACTGCAATAATGTACGCAAAAATGACACTCTTGATCAACCCCTGAAAAATATCATAAGGCACAAGTATATCCAGCGTTCTTGTTAGATAGGCATCCATGTTCATGCCTAATTCTATCGAAGCAAAGACACCCCCGCCGATCACCCCCATAAAATCCCCCAGGATGGTTAACAACGGTACTGATATCATCATTGCAATTAAAAGTGGTGCTGTAATGTATCGGTTTGGATTTATACCAATGACTCGCAACGCATCTATCTCCTGCGACTCAACCATTGTGCCGATACGTGCCGTAATCGCCGACCCGGAACGGCCAGCTACAAGAATACCTACGATCAGGGGAGAAAATTCTCTCGGGATAGACAAGGCAATACCTAGCACTACTTTATGCTCTGCCCCAAATGTTTTTAATGTATCAATACCCTGAATAGCAAGCATCACGCCGACTGCAAAACACAAAACAGAAACAATAGGAATAGCATGAACACCAATTGTTACAATCTCTTCTGCGATCGTCACAAGCTGCACAGGTTGTTTTTTTGACTTGCCTAGCAAGAGCCATTTCAGGCTCACAAACGCCAAAGAAATCGCATAGCCCAGTTCCTCTATGGAGCGAATTGTAAATCGTCCGAGATTTTCTATACTACGCAACATTTTTCGTTAACCCATATTTCTCATAAGTATTCCCCACTCATGAAACAGGATGATCACAAATCTTCAATTGAATTATAAATGGGAAAAACCTTATCCAGTCTTGCTAACTGCAATACTTGCATTGCCGCATCACTTACACCAATCAAGCCAAACCTGAGGTTATCATCTCTGGCTGATTGATAACCTTCCACCAGACTGGCCACGCCTGATGAATCTATATATTCAACTGCGGACAGATCTACCAGCAAGTCATAACCTTCTTTTAGTAATGATAAAATTTGTTTTCTTGCCTGAGGCGAATAATGCAGATCAACCTCACCACTGAGCTCCAGCACACGGTAACCTGACTCTGTGCGCGTATTGTATTCCATTTACTTACTCCTCTTTTTATTCATACAACTATCATCCAGTTTCTTTCTCATAATTAATACATTGCCTGCTTTTTCGCAGTCTTCCTGAAATCGTATCTCATCCATTATTTCACGCATAAAATGCACACCCAATCCTCCTGGCCGAATATCGTTCAAGTCTCGCGGCTTGACGCAATTTTTATCAATGGGGCACGCAAAATCAGTTAACCGGAACACAACATTATGCCCGGCAGAAAGAACCTCTATCTGGATATTTCCGTCTTCCTCACCATATGCATGTTGTATAACATTCATGGCCGCTTCATTTACTGCCAGTATCAAACGGTCTACACAATTTTTGGTGCAATCAAGATTTTCCAATACAGATCGAACTTTTTCACGCATGACACACAACTCAGCAGGCTGAGCTGTAAACTCATACTTGCACAAACTCTCAAATGTCTTTCCGCATCCGTCCAGAACCATTACTGTTATATCATCCCGTTGCTTTACTTCAGCATTTTTAAATAACTTTAATACTGCTTCCAACTGATGACGTGCAGGCTGTCCCATCGTAGATTCGATTGTCGCCTGCAACCCATGCATTCCATATTCTTTTTTCTCGGCTATGTATCCTTCTGTTACGCCATCTGAATACATAATCAAATGGCCTTTACCTAGATTAAACCTTAATACAGGAAAGTCCACATCCGCCATAATACCCAACGGGGGTGCGGACGCCTCTATTTTTTTAATCGTATCGTCTTCCTGCACATACAATACAGGCGGGTTACCTGCGTTGACTATCTCTACATCGCCACTATCAGCATAATAACGCCCGGCTACCATGCAAACAAACATGCCGCGTATGGAGGTCTCACAGATCTCATTATTGATCTGCCCCATCAGCCTGCCGAGGTCTTTTTCATGTTTACCCAGACAATGAAACAAGCTGCTGGTTTTAGCCATTAATAATGATGCTGTTACCCCTTTCCCGGATACATCCCCAAGATTGAACAGGATGCTGCCATCATCATGTCTGAAATAATCGAAAAAATCACCGGATAATTCACTTGCGGGTATATTTACCCCGTAAACCGGGAAATCATCCTCAACTTTGTCTGGTAGCAAACTACGCTGAATTTCTGCTGCCAGCTCAAGCTCTTCTCTCAATGATGCCGCCAGCTGATCACGCTCATGCAAGGCTTCTTCCAGTTCCCAGGTCAATTCCTGATAGCTGATGTTCTCATCTGCCAACCTGAGGTTGGTTTCACGCAGAATTTCTTCAAAATCAACCTGTTCACCCAAATGCAAACCAAGTGCCGAACCTGACTCTTCAACCATTTCGGGGATCTTATTAAGCAAATCCAGGCTATCCTGTTCGCTCATTTCAAAATAATCCGCTAATTTACTATGTACTGCCTGTAATATTTTCGCCTTGCCGTCTGCACTGAATAGAGCGGCAAGCCAGTCTGCACACTCCATCACTTTACATAATTTTCCACATTGCTGATCACCATCCAGTTTATTAACTTGATGATGCGCCTCTATTGCCTGAATAAACTGCGTAGGCAATGACCAGGATTTAGCCAACATCGAGGAAACCTGGTCATGTGTAGTATTAAAATGCAGTCGCTCCTGTTCCAGCCGTTGTTGCGGATCCAGCTTCATAAAATCCGGCCATTGGGCTTGCGATTCACGAAAAACGTGAAACATTACCAGCAAGCCGAAGTCTTGCAGGATACAGGCGGTGTAACAATCATCCTTGTCTATTCCCACTGCTTCTGCCAGTAATCTGCCTGCCGCTGCACGGCGCAAAGTATCTTCCCAGAAGACAGATACATCAAAATCGGATATTACATCAGGTTTCAATACATCCTTAACTGATATACATAACACCATATTTCTTAATGCCCGGTGTCCTAGCATGGTGATCGCTCGAGAAATCGAACTGACCTCGCCTGCCATACCAAAAAAGGGGGAATTGACTATCCGCAGCAATTCAGCGGTTAGTTGTGGGTCATTCGAGGCCAGTTTAGCCAATGCCTGATTATTGATATCTTCTTGCGCACAGGCGCGCATAATCTGTATGGCGGCCTGTCTCGGTGCCGGCAAATCGGAGGGTTTGATCAGTTCAAGTGCACTTGGCACGCCACATCCTTTTAAGAGCTAAGTTGCACATAGCAGAAATTGGTCTCATTGTGGGCAGTTTTTTGATGGCTATATCATATCCCTCAAGGCGCAAGCGCGCCACCACAGCTTGAGCCTTGCCCTGCCGTGCATGCGTAACAATGATCAGCAATGGCGATCGCTTTACCATCAAGCTCCTGCCGGGCTAAATCCGAGATATGCAATTTTTGCTTAGCCGATAGCATTTCCAGTTCAAGCATCTGATTAAAATCACAATCATAAACATATCCTTGCCAGTCAATACTCACCAGGCTCTTGCACATGACGCCGGCCAGATTCTCTTCCGAGCTGTTTTGCTTTAATAAATCCATGTATTCATCAAAAGTTCCTTTTGACACAAGCGTGCTACCAAAACGTTTGATTGGCATATTGGTTATCGTGAAAAGATTATTGAATTCAATGCCATAGTTATTTTTTAGTAACTGTTTATAGTTATTTTCCAACTCACCCTGCGATGGAGGCAAACTGGCCCCCTGCGGGTTGAACACCAGATTTAATATCAGGCCGCTTTCGGGCTGGGCATAACCAAGGTCATTCAGCAATTTAAGCGCTGCTATGCTGCTTGAAAATACCCCTTTCCCGCGCTGTGAATCGACATTCTCTTCAAGATAACAAGGCAACGAAGCGGTTATTTCTACCTGATTTTCAGCGAGAAATACGGCAAGATCTTCCTGACCCGGCTCAAACAACACGGTTAAATTACATCGGTCTATTACTTTGTAGCCCATTTTACGAGCCTGACAGACCATTTCACGAAAGTGGGGGTTTAATTCCGGGGCACCGCCAGTCAGATCCAGCGTTGTCGCGGTTGATTGATGCAGATAGTCGAGGACTGATTTCATGGTTACCTGATCCATCAGTTCTTTACGATTTGGTCCTGCGTTCACATGACAATGCAGGCATTGCTGGTTACATAAATAGCCCAGATTAACCTGTAAGGTTTCTAGCCTGTGGCGTTTTATGGCCGGAAAATCCGTTTCAATCAATAATGGTAAGGTAGCATGCATGTAACTATCCTGAATGTTTTAATTATTTATATCATAATTAAGATCACTTCAGCCTAATAAAGTTTCAAAGTATTCTATAAATGATAGAATTTATATATCAATCCAGCAGGAGAGCACCATGTCATTACACGACACCAGCCGCGGCAAGTTTCCATCTGTTCGTATGCGCCGCATGCGCCGCGACAGTTTTTCCAGAAAACTGATGCAGGAAAACCGCCTGAGCGTAGATGACCTTATTTATCCCATGTTCGTGATTGAAGGCGAAAACCAGCGACAGGAAATTACTTCCATGCCTGGTATAGAACGTGTCTCGATAGACCAGTTACTCCTTGAAGCAGAACAATTACAGACACTGGGTATTCCGGCTATTGCCCTGTTCCCTGTTACCGAACAAAATAACAAAAGTGATAACGCTGAAGAAGCATTCAACCCGGATGGTCTGGCTCAACGAGCTGTTAGAGCACTAAAAGAAAATTTTCCTGAATTAGGTGTTATTACTGATGTTGCACTTGATCCATTTACATCTCATGGACAGGATGGCCTGATTGATACCAATGGATATGTCATGAACGATGAAACCATTGAGGTACTCGTAAAACAGGCGTTATCACATGCTGCGGCAGGCGCTGACATTGTCGCACCCTCGGATATGATGGATGGACGCATTGGTGCCATTCGCACTGCGCTGGAAGCATCGGGAAATATTCACACCCGCATACTGGCCTATTCTGCGAAATACGCATCCAGCTATTACGGCCCTTTCAGGGATGCAGTCGGGTCAGCAGCTAATCTCGGTGCGGGTAATAAATACAGTTACCAGATGGACCCTGCCAATTCAGACGAAGCCTTATGGGAAGTGTCACTTGATCTCGAAGAAGGCGCTGACATGATTATGGTAAAACCCGGCATGCCCTATCTTGATATTGTGCGGCGAATTAAGGACCAATATGCAGCACCCACTTTCGTCTATCAGGTAAGTGGAGAATATGCCATGCACATGGCAGCCATTCAAAATGGCTGGCTGGATGAAGAAGCCGTAATCATGGAATCACTGTTGTGCATTAAACGTGCAGGGGCAGATGGTATATTGACATACTTTGCCAAACAAGCAGCAACGTGGTTGAAAAATTAATC
>JAADHQ010000015.1 GCA_013151795.1 Gammaproteobacteria bacterium
TATTTGAATTTTTTGTTGATTCATCATCATGTCTCATCAATTAATCTAACCCGGATGATAACAGACAATTTTGCAAATACAGGTATAGAACACTCCACATGAAAACCGACAACCCGGATATCTTTGATATTAATCTGACAGACTTTGATTCACGTGTATTGGAGGCCTCACATAAACAACCTGTACTGGTCGACTTCTGGGCTAAGTGGTGCTCACCCTGTATTGTGATTGCTCCGATGTTAAAAAAAATAATCAAGGAATTTGAAGGCCAGGTTCTACTCGCTAAACTGGAAGTTGATGAAGGTGAAAACATGAAACTGGCAGGTCGCTTTCAAACCCGCGGCTTTCCTACCATTATTCTGTTCAGGAACGGTGAAGAACAAGAACGTTTTGCTGGCGCCAAACCCATGCATTTTATTCGGGAATTTATTGGAAGGCATATTTAGGAGCCAAAGATCAAAGACCAAAGACCAAAGACCAAAGACCAAAGACTTTTACATGACTACATAAGGATTGATGAGGCAAGGCATTTTTAATGTTTTTGATGTATTCGGGATTAATCGAAAATCGCGGCTGAATGCCGCTCCTACCCTTGATATATGATTCTTTTAAAGCAATATTTCTGTGTTCAGCGGGTCGCCGTCTATATCTATATTGACAGATTTAACGCCAGGTACCCTGGTAAGAATATAGGCTGCCATTAACTGAATCAGTGGCTTGTTTTCGGTGTCTATGGCTGTCAGCATCTTGTCCGCAACTATCTGGGCGCGCATCATCTGATCAGGGTTTTCTATATAAGTCGGACCCATTTTCCAGCCTTTATCCATATCGCTATCTATTTTATTAAAAAATTCGCCGGCATCCTTAAGCATATTGTCAGGCACTTCGATCTTGATCGCTTGCTGGTCTACAAAAACATCTAATATCATGGTATCTCCGAAAGTATATAAAATCGAATTATAATGTAAAATTCTTTAAAAAAAACAGTCTGTTAGTTATTTTACACCGTAACCACTATGTAACAATCAAATCTTGTACTAATAGTACGAGTAAATATATAAAGTTATGTGTGGCAAAGCCGCTAATTCGTAAACCACCAACAAACATCAATAATTTCAAATTATAACGTAATATTTCGGATAATATTGTATGGATAAGGCCAAGGAACTCTTATTTAAGCGCTTACAGGCATTGCGCAATAATTATATTGATGACTACCCCGAAAGAGTTCTTGAGCTAAATATGTCATGGAGAGAGCTCAGTAAAGATAGAACCAATGAGGATATTCTTGAGACCTTTCATCGACAGGCTCATAGCCTGAAAGGGTCTGGCGCTACCTTCGGTTTTAATGACATCAGCACACTGGCTTCTCAACTAGACGCCATCCTGGGTAGCCTGTCCACTAACAAACAAGAACCAGGCATTGATGAAGACAAACAAATCACTATCCTCATAGAAAAACTCGGTGCAATCAATCTCAAGCGAGAAGCACAATCTGAACCCGGGGCTACTACTAAAAAAGAAGAGTACCCGGACACAAACCTGTTAATGGTTATGAGTAATAAAAAAGAAACAGAAAATCTAAACCAGCAACTAAATCATTTTGGTTATAACATTACTTCCATACACACAGTTGACGGGCTGGCAGAAAATATTACACGTCTTGAACCTGCTGCCATTATTATGGAGGCCGACTTTAATGGTGATCAACAATCGGGCGTCGATGCTATAACCTCCATTATAAAAGATGACCAAACAAACTTCCCCCCCGTTATTTATATTGCTGAAAACGATGACATCAGTACTCGCATCAATGCCGTACGCAACGCTGGCAAGCACTTCCTGTCACGACCTCTTAACGTATCAGATTTATCCGATATCGTAGAAGTAATATCACGAAAAGATCAAGATGAACCTTTTAGAATTATGATTGTTGAAGATACAAAAAGTCTCTCAACATTTTACGATATCACGCTCCAGAGTGCTGGAATGAAAACCTGCGTTATTAATAACCCCATGCAGGTACTTGAACAATTGATCGACTTTAACCCCGAATTAATCCTGATGGATATGTATATGCCAGGCTGTAGCGGGCCTGAACTTGCTACAGTCATTCGTCAATTTGAGGCCTATGTCAGTATACCCATCGTATTTTTATCTTCCGAACTGGACACGGGTAAACAATTGCTGGCCATGCAGCAAGGTGGCGATGACTTTCTCACAAAACCAATAGACCCCAGCCACCTGATCACTTCTGTGCAGACCCGTAGTTTACGCTATCGAAAATTACGCGCCTTTATGGTTCGCGACAGCCTTACCGGTTTATACAATCACACCAAAACAAAGGAGCTGCTTGATAAGGATTTATATCGAACAGAAAGAAATAACGGGAATCTCGTTTTTGCAATAATCGACATTGATAAATTCAAACTCGTTAATGACAAGTATGGACATCCTGTTGGCGACAAAGTGATCAAGAGCCTCGCACTCATGCTGAAACAACGGTTACGTAAGTCTGATACTGTAGGACGTTATGGTGGAGAAGAGTTTGCCGTTATTTTATATGATACTGATATTAATAATGCACTTCAGGTAATGAATAAAATCCGTGACAGTTATGCTTCTATCGTGCACAAGGCAGGTGACATTGAATTTAACGTCACCTTTAGCTGCGGACTGGCAGCCTACCCTTACTTTAAGGCATCCGCTGAATTAAACGAGGCCGCTGACAAAGCACTATATGAAGCCAAGGAATCTGGTCGCAATAAGGTCATTGTAGCCAGCTCAAAACAGTCATAAACGTAACTGATACTACCTTTGCCAGTCTCCTGACTTACCACCCGATTTTTTCAGTAATCTGATATCGGTTATTTCCATACCCCGATCAACCGCCTTACACATATCATATATAGTCAACAACGTTATCTGAACGGCCGTCAACGCTTCCATTTCGACACCTGTCTGACCTTTTGTTTCTACTGTCACAACACAATGGACACGATTACTTTCTTTTAAGGGGTTAAGCTTAATATCAACATGCGTGACGGGTAATGGATGACATAAGGGAATCAGGTCTGCTGTTTTTTTCGCAGCCATAATACCCGCAATACGTGCGATACCCAAAACATCGCCCTTCTTGTTATCCCCGAGCATTATTTTTTCCAGCGTTTCGGGCAACATCGTTATACAACCTTCAACGACTGCACGGCGATTTGTTTCAGTCTTGTCACCAATATCGACCATATGGGCCTCACCAGACTGATTAAAGTGCGTTAGCTCGGACATGCTTGAACAACCCTCTCCATTTTTCAAATATAAAATATGATATAATCAATCTTAAGTCAGATAGTTTCACCAAGCAAACCCGGAGCCTGTTTATGAGCATAAACATAAGATTATTTGCATCTTTAAGAGAACAAATAGGTGAATCGGAATTAAGTATTGAGGCTAACAAAGCTGATAACGTACGGGAAGTATGGACTATAATCAGCAACGATAGTCCTATGCAAGCTAACACTCTTTGCTCTATTAACATGGAATACGTTAACTCAGACCATAAAGTAAAAGACGGCGATGAAGTTGCCTTTTTCCCACCTGTAACTGGCGGTTAAGCTAATGATCCATATTCGTGACACTGCATTTCAACCCTGGGATGAAATACAGGCCTATCAAAATACATTATCAATCGAAGGGAAATACGGAGCTACAGCTGTTTTTGTGGGCAGTATGCGCGATTTCAATGAAGGCGATGATGTTCAGGCAATGACACTGGAACATTATCCTGGTATGACAGAAAAATACCTGGAAAAAATTATCCAACAAGCCAATGATAAATGGGACCTGCTCGATACATTGGTTATTCATCGTGTTGGCAACATTATGCCCAATGATCCTATTGTGCTGGTTGTGGTCTGGTCAGCGCACCGTACCAATGCATTTGATGCAAGTCGTTTCATCATGGAAGAGCTGAAATCAAAGGCGCCGTTCTGGAAAAAAGAAGTTTTAGATAATGGCAGTCGCTGGGTCGGAAAGAACACCTCGAAATAAATCTCGAAAAATACCAATGCAGGAGCGGCATTCAGCCGCGAATGGTCGCTGTGCGCTTCCATGTACTCTCACGACATAAGTACATCAAGGGCGTATCCTCATAAAGGTTTATTTCTCTGGGAATTTAGCTGCAGGATATTCTATTAGACGTCACTACGCACTTCCATGTGCTCTCGCGACATAAGCACATCCTTGTGCAAAATCGCGGCTGAATGCCGCCCCTACCCTGACTTATTATGCCTCGGCAAAGATATACGACACCCAGGATTCTTGCTGTTCAACTTCACTGACTTCTATATAATTTCCCGTGCCTTCGAGATACTCATCGTCGTCATCGTCATCTACATATTCTTCCCAGTAAACATGTGTCTTCGAGAACCCTGCTTCGAGTAATAATTCATTAAGCTCGACTATACTCCATAACCGCCAGTCATAAGTAAATGCTTTTTCAATCCTGGACCCATCATCAAACTTGAAATGAATATGACAAAGAATTTCATTGGTGACGGGATTATATTTATCCTGATCCCAAACAAATTCAAAGGTTTCATCGTCTACCTCACGATCTTCTTCACTGGTATCAATCGATTCAGGACCACCAAATATATCGAGCATGAAAATCCCGTCATCTTTCAAGCCTTTTCGTGCCGCTTCAAAGTACTGACACAATGCATCACGTGTTTTAAAAATTGAATAACTGAAATTTAATGCGCAGGTAACATCTACTTTCGGCTCACTCACCTCCAGAACATCCGCAAGCTTTAATTCTACACGAGATGCCACCTGCTCACCTGCAGGCTCCAGATTGTGCTGCTTGCCCCAGGCCAGGGTTTCTGCGCATAGATCAATTCCCTGCGCAGTTCGGCTATCGAGGCTTTTACACCAATCCACTGATAATAATCCGGTGCCACAAAAATCTTCACGAAAACTCAATGGATCCTTGCCGCGGATTGCTTTATATTTTTCGACCATCAGGGTCAACTCAACATCCGTGTCCTGCACTGACTTCTGGTACAAAACATGGCGGTCTGCATTATTTGCTTGTGAGGTTTCGTGTTTTTTCTGTTTTTTCTTGTCAAGTCTGCTTGATTTAGTCATTAGTTGTATTTTATGTTATTAAACCAGCACGCACTGTATGAAAAAATCACGAGAATATCAATCAGTAGTAAAATGGTATTTTTCCTGAGACGGGGGATAAAACTCATCCATCGGTACAGACAGCCCGTTATCAATAAAAACACGTGCGTGCTGTCGATCCAGTTCTCTTGGTTCCTGCACACCACACGAATGCGCAATCATGCAAACTTCGTACATAAGATTGTGATGGTAATTAGCAACCCTTTCCGTCTTACTAACAGGATTCAATCCCTTTTGTAAACGGTCATTATGTGTCGTAATCCCGGTAGGACAGGTATTTTTATTGCATTGCATAGACTGAATACAGCCTAACGAGAACATAAACCCACGGGCGGTTACAATAAAATCAGCGCCCATGCATAATGCAGCAGCAACACGTGTCGGGGTTATTAATTTTCCCGAAGCAATTATTTTTATTCTTTCACGTAAACCATACTCTGTTACCTTATCAACCAGCATTGGCAAGCTTTCACGCAAGGGCAGGCCAACATCATCCATTAAAGACATGGGTGCAGCACCTGTACCACCATCAGCACTATCGACCGTAATAAAATCAGGCGCTGATTCAATCCCTCGCTCATGTATATTTTTAAATAATCCGTCCAGCCAATGTGAATCAGACAAAACGGCTTTAAAACCCACAGGCTTCCCTGTTACGTTCCTGATTCGCATTATCATATCAAGCAGGTCATCATCATTTGAGATATCAATATGTCGATTAGGACTAATCGAGTCTTTGCCAACAGGAATACCACGAATACTTGCTATTTCAGCCGTTACCTTTATGCCCGGCAAAATACCCCCTTTTCCTGGCTTGGCTCCCTGACTCAATTTAATTTCAAACATTTTTACTTGTTCATGTGATGCAATCGCTTTTAAATGATCATCGTCAAGCCCACCATCCTGATTACGAACACCATACTTTGCAGTGCCTATTTGATAAACAATATCTGCACCGCCTTCAAGATGATATGATGAAAGCCCGCCTTCTCCCGTATTCAGCCAGCAATCTGATTTTCGCGCACCGTTTGAAAGTGCAATAATAGCGGGTCTGGATATGGCCCCGAAACTCATGCCCGATATATTTAAAAATGACTTCGCCTCATATGGCTTCTTGCAACCTGAACCAATTACAATACTTTTAATTGGCACAGCATCTTCATTTAATGTCGGATAAGGACAATTTACAAATGTCACCGTACCAGGTTCTAACAGGTTTCTTGTTGACCCGAATGCAACTGTATTATTCAAATCTTTAGCTGCTCGATAAGCCCAGGATCGATGAGCACGATTAAACGGTAACTCTTCCCTGTCCATAGAGTAAAAATATTGGCGAAAAAATTCACCCAGATGCTCAAACAGATAACGAAAATGGCCAATAACCGGGAAGTTTTTCAGAATTGCCTGTTTATTCTGGCGGGTATCATAAATAAAGAGAACGATCATCACCAGTACTGCAAGACCAGCAACAACGATAAAAAATACTGCCATAATCTCTAGCGATATGATCAACCAGCTTGTCGATTCCGCCCCAATCATATTACCTCCAATAAGAATGATAACTACGTCACAATATATAAACTACCTTGTCGCTTTACCCCAAAATCGTGCATTTTTATCGTGCCGATATTACAATACAACTCTATCACATTGATTTTAAAAGATATATCTATCTCGATATTTATTCATTTTCATCCTATAATAAACATAAGTAAATATACATCACACAGGGATACTGAAATGGAACTCGAACTTGTAGACAAGTCAGCATATGACGAAATAAAGGAAAAACCCCCCTCAACTGAAAAAAATCTGTATGACGGCGCAGAGAGACGTTATGCTGAACGACGAGGCATGCATGACAGACGTGCAATGATTCGTTTTGAACTTGGTAAGGAAGACAGGCGCGATAGCCAGGATCGTCGCATAACATCTGCTGAGATCTGGGATAAAGGACACACAATGTTCTAATAACACCCTTATTATATCGAGAAAATGCTGCCTTGTTGCAGCATTTTTTTCATCTGCTTCAATATTTACTTGAGCATACCTTGAAACCCCAGTACCCTTCTATCCCAGTCTAATCCATAAAGAGATACCAAATGAAAAATCTGACCAAGCTTCTTATTCTATTCGTTAGCCTAACTGTAATCACCGCGTGCAATCAACAGGCTCCATCCAGCACAATAGGCATTATTAATTTAGGGAAAATATCTGATGAAACCGGTAATGCTGAAAAAATCAAATCAGAGCTTGAAAAAATAAGAACTCGCTTGCAACAGGAACTTCAATCTGTCCAGATGAACCTGCAAAAAAGCTTTCAGGAAAATCAAGACAAAATTGGCAAAACACCAACCGATGAACAACGGATGCAACTTGGTAAAATGCTTGCTGATGCACAAAACAAACTTAAAATGGCACAAACTTCAGCTGCTATAGAATTAAAAAACAAACGTGAAGAACTCGTTATTCAATTACGTGATACCGTTCGCCCTATTGCAAATAAGATCGCGCAACAACGTGGCATGAGTATAGTCATCATTAAAAACGATAATTTACTATTAGGTTATGATAAAAAGGTCGACATTACCGATGCAGTCATTACTGAAATGAAAAAGATCGGCGGCAACGATACCGCAGCGCCTGAAATAGAAAAAGCGCCTGTCACTGAAAAACCGACCGAAGAAAAAGCAGCTGCTGAAATATCTGCTCCACCCGCCGTACCAGCAACAACTGAAAAATAACTACCTGGCAACCAGAACGATATTTTTTACGTTCTGGTTGCCTTGATGAACTCAAATAAAACAATCACTCTTCCAGCAATCTGCTACCCGAACTCACGCCCCAGAACGACATATCCTTCTCAAGGAACTCATTAAAAGGCATGTAATGCGATCCGTCACATGAAAAGTTAAGACCAATCAGACCATTAAAAATATTCACACTACCTGAACGTAAATAGATACTCTCATCACCAAATCGCAACTCACGAAAACTTTGCAGGATTTTTCTAATCTGATTTTGCTTGATCAATGCATTCTCCGGATATTCAACAAAGGGGTATGCAAGGCAAATACCGGTATCCATTAATTCATTCACATCAAGTAAACGATAACGAAACGGATCATCAATCAACCAGGCAACCGCCCTGCTACTGGAAAAATG
>JAADHQ010000071.1 GCA_013151795.1 Gammaproteobacteria bacterium
TCACGACGAACTTTCGCAAGTGTTACTTCTACGCCACATTTTTCACAAACAACACCACGGTGTTTCAATCGTTTGTATTTGCCGCACAAACATTCGTAGTCCTTTACAGGGCCAAAAATTTTCGCACAAAATAATCCGTCACGTTCAGGTTTGAATGTACGATAGTTTATGGTTTCAGGTTTTTTAACCTCACCATAGGACCAGGAGCGAATCATATCGGGTGATGCCAGTCCAATTCGAATCGCCTCGAAGTCTTCTACGTTCCCCTGTAACTTTACGAGATTAAGTAGATCTTTCATGTCTTCTCCTGCCTGCTAAACCGTTTTGCTGAGTACCTAAAGACGAAATCTAGTCTTTAGCCAGCTCAATATTAATACCAAGTGAACGAATTTCCTTAACGAGTACGTTAAAGGATTCGGGCATGCCTGCTTCCATGTGATGATTACCATCAACGATGTTTTTATACATCTTGGTTCGACCATTCACATCGTCTGACTTGACTGTCAGCATTTCCTGCAGGGTATAGGTTGCGCCATAGGCTTCGAGCGCCCAGACTTCCATTTCCCCGAATCGTTGTCCACCAAACTGCGCCTTACCACCCAATGGCTGCTGTGTAACCAGGCTGTAAGGGCCAGTTGAACGCGCATGCATCTTGTCATCAACCAGATGATTCAATTTAAGCATGTGCATGTATCCAATCGTTACCTTGCGATCAAATGTTTTGCCGGTACGACCATCATAAACAGTTGTTTGACCTGTCTCTGGTAGATCTGCCAGACGTAACATGTAACGCAATTCTTCTTCAGAACAGCCATCAAATACCGGGGTGGCCATTGGAACGCCATCGGACAGATTACGACAAAGTTCGATAATTTCGTCATCACTGAATGAATCCAGATCTTCCTTCTTACCGCTATTGTTATAAATCTTGTCCAGGAATTCTCGAAGCTCGGTGACTTTTGACTGCGCTTCAAGCATATTGGCAATCTTGTTACCCAGGCCTTTTGCAGCCCAGCCAAGATGACATTCCAGTATCTGCCCTACGTTCATTCGAGATGGAACACCTAACGGGTTCAATACGATATCAACCGTTGTACCATCTTCAAGGTATGGCATGTCTTCCACTGGCACGATCATGGAGATAACACCCTTGTTACCGTGACGTCCTGCCATTTTATCACCTGGCTGAATGCGACGTTTAACGGCCATATAAACCTTGACCATTTTCAGTACACCAGGAGCCAGATCATCACCGGCTATGATTTTGTTTTTCTTTTCTTCGAACAGCTCGCCAAAGTGATCCTGCATTCCACGAAGCTGTTCAGCCATGGCTTCAAGCTGTGTGTTGGCTTCTTCATTATGCAGACGAACCTCAAACCATTTATCGCGTGGCAATTCCTGCAAATAAGACTTGGTTACTTTTGAACCCGATGGCAATTTATTTGGACCGCCATCAGCAACCTTGCCAGTAATCAGCTTTTCGATACGATCATAGATATCTTCTTCCATGATCCTGCGCTGATCACCCAGATCTTTTCTGACTGCTTCCAGCTGATCTTCTTCAATCTCGAGTGAGCGTTTGTCTTTATCAACACCATCACGGGTGAATACCTGCACATCGATAACCGTGCCGTCCATGCCTGATGGCACACGCAATGAAGTATCTTTAACATCAGATGCTTTCTCACCAAAGATAGCCCTCAGAAGTTTTTCTTCCGGTGTTAACTGGGTTTCGCCCTTGGGAGTAACCTTACCAACAAGAATATCACCTGGTTTTACTTCAGCACCGATATAGACGATACCTGACTCATCAAGCTTGGATAGTGCGCTCTCACCAACATTAGGAATATCTGAACTTATTTCTTCAGAACCCAACTTGGTATCACGAGCCACACAGGTCATTTCTTCAATATGAATAGTCGTCAGCCTGTCTTCCTGTACCAGACGTTCTGAAATCAGAATCGAATCTTCGTAGTTATAACCATTCCATGGCATGAAGGCGACCATCAGGTTTTGACCCAGTGCCAACTCACCCATGTCTGTACTGGGCCCATCGGCCAGTACATCTCCACGATTAATAACATCACCCGGTACGACCAGAGGTGTTTGATTAATACAGGTGTTCTGATTAGAACGCGTGTATTTAACAAGATTATAAATATCAACGCCTGCTTCACCCGCCACTGTTTCATCATCATTCACACGAACAACAATTCGGCCTGCATCGACTGTATCAACAAATCCACCACGTTTAGCAATGACCGTTACACCTGAGTCAATCGCCACAGTACGCTCAATACCTGTTCCTACCAATGGCTTGTCTGAACGCAAAGTCGGGACAGCCTGACGTTGCATGTTTGAACCCATAAGTGCACGGTTAGCATCATCATGCTCAAGGAAAGGAATCAGTGCCGCCGCTACCGATACAACCTGACGAGGAGAAACGTCCATATAATTAACATTTTCTACTGCTGTTAATGTGAATTCATTCATATGACGGCAGGCAACCAGTTCATCAGTGAGCTGGCCTTTATCATTAACCGTTGCATTTGCCTGCGCGATAATAAACTGCCCTTCTTCAATTGCAGACAGGTAATCAAGATCTTGCGTTAACTTGCCACCGACCACTTTTCGGTAAGGCGTTTCCAGAAAACCGTATTTATTGGTACGTGCATAAACAGATAGCGAATTAATCAAACCGATGTTTGGCCCTTCAGGTGTTTCGATAGGGCAAACTCGACCGTAATGCGTTGGATGAACGTCACGCACTTCAAATCCGGCACGTTCTCGTGTTAAACCACCAGGGCCCAATGCCGAGATACGACGTTTATGTGTTACTTCTGATAAAGGATTATTCTGATCCATAAACTGGGACAGTTGTGATGAACCAAAGAATTCCTTAACAGCTGCTGCAACCGGCTTGGCATTGATCATATCCTGAGGCATCAAACCTTCGGAGTCTGCTACAGTCAAACGATCTTTAACTGCACGCTCTACACGAACAAGACCAACGCGGAAAACATTTTCTGCCATCTCGCCTACGCAACGAATACGTCGATTACCCAGATGGTCAATATCATCAACCACACCATTACCATTACGAATATCCAGCAAGATACTCATCACGCCAATGATATCGTCATTAGACAAGGTTCCCTGACCTTCATCTTCATCACGACCAATACGGCGGTTGAACTTCATGCGGCCAACGGCAGACAGGTCATATCGTTCTTCATTAAAGAACAGATTATTGAACAGGTTTTGCGCCGACTCTTTTGTAGGTGGCTCACCCGGACGCATCATACGGTAAATTTCTACCTGTGCTTCCAGTGGCGTGGTTGTACTGTCGATACGCAAGGTATTCGACATATAAGGACCAAGGTCTATATCATTAAAGTAGATTGTTTCCAGGCTGGAAATATTTGCTTCCTGCAGTAATTCAATCAGCTCTTCGGTCAGCTCATCATTGGCGTTTGCAATCACTTCACCTGTTTCAGTGTTGATGATATTTTTCGCGAGGATCTTGCCTAATAAATATTCAGTAGGTACGAGTAATGCTGTAACGCCTGCCTTCTCCAGCTCGCGGATAACGCGCGCTGTAATACGGCGGCCTTCTTCAACAACTACCTTACCTTTAACAACAATATCAAACCCGGCTGTTTCGCCACGTAGACGTTCTGGCACGAGATCATACATAACGCCATCGTCTGTCAGGGTGAAGTTGTTATTATCAAAAAACATCTCCAGCATCTGTTCATTATCATAACCCAGCGCACGCAACAGAATACTCGCTGGCAATTTGCGACGACGGTCAATACGAACAAAAAGACTATCTTTGGGATCAAACTCAAAATCAAGCCATGAACCACGATAGGGAATCACTCGGGCATTAAATAACAACTTGCCTGAGCTGTGGGTTTTGCCTTTATCATGATCGAAAAAGACACCCGGTGAACGATGTAACTGTGAAACAATAACGCGCTCGGTACCATTGATAACAAAGGTTCCATTGTCAGTCATCAACGGGATCTCGCCCATGTAGACTTCCTGTTCCTTTATATCCTTAACCGTTTTCGAGTTAACCGGCGTTTCTTTATCATAAATAACCAATCGCACTGTCACTCTGATAGGTGACGAGTAGGTCATTCCCCGCAACTGACATTCCCTGACATCAAATGCAGGCTTACCCAGACGATAGCTCACATATTCGAGCATGGCATAGCCATTATAACTTACAATCGGAAATACCGATTGAAGCGCTGCATGCAGCCCCATGTTCTCCCGGTCGTCCTTATTGATGCCATCTTGTAGAAACTTGGTATAAGAATCTAACTGGATCGCAAGCAAGTACGGAACTTCAAGGATACTAGCGTGTTTACCGAAATCCTTACGGATACGTTTCTTTTCGGTGAAAGTATATGCCATTTTATGCCTCAGCTATCGTTCAACATCTATGTTTGAAAACTTCCATTTCGCTTAATCTTTTTCCGTTTGAAAAAAGGTATAAGCCAGAAAAACATTCCTTGTTAATACAAACAGGAAAAGGCCGGCAGCTTTTTATAGCCGCCAGCCCACCTGTTTTTAAAACAGGCTGCCTGGTTTTGCAACCTTAAACAAGCCTTACTTAAGCTCTGCGCTTGCGCCAGCCTCTTCGAGCTGCTTCTTAATGTCTTCAGCTTCGCTTTTCTCAGCGCCTTCCTTGATTGTACTTGGAACGCCTTCAACCATGCCTTTAGCTTCCTTAAGACCCAGTCCTGTGATACTACGAACAACCTTGATAACAGAAACCTTGTTAGCGCCAAAACTTGACATTACTACGTCAAACTCTGTTTGCTCTTCAGCTGCTGCAGCTTCACCGCCACCAGCGGCTGGAGCAGCAGCAACTGCAGCAGCTGCAGTAACACCAAACTTTTCTTCCATATCTGAAATAAGGTCAACTACTTCCATCACACTCATGCTTGCGATGGCGTCTAATATATCTTCTTTTGAAACAGCCATTTGCTATCTCCCCTAATTTAAATGTTAATTACCTGGTCTAGATCATGATTAACAATAATCACAATCACCTGCTCAGCTGAATATAAAATTCAGGCTAAGCGCTTTCTTTTTGAACCTTTACCGCAGCAACAGTACGAACCAGTTTGCCAGGAACCTCATTGATAGTACGCGCCAGTTTTTCAACTGGTGCTTTCATGAGAGCCATGAGCATGCTAATTGCCTGATCACGAGTCGGTAACTTCGCGAGACGATCAAGTTCCGAGGCTGCCAGCATCTGGCCACCTATAGAAACCAACTTCACCACGAGCTTGTCGTTTTCCTTGGCGAAGTCCTTGATCACTCTGGCTGCAGCACCTGGATCTTCTTGCGAAAAAGCCAGTAATAAAGGACCAACCAGTCCTTCCTGCATACATTCGAACTCAGTGCCAACTACAGCACGTTTCGCCAGAGTATTTTTAACTACACGAAGATACACACCTTCACTACGCGCTTTCGCACGCAACTCGGTCATATCGTCTACGGAAAGGCCATGATACTCAGCTGCAACAGCAGACAAAGCTTCGGCTGCAATGGCCGACACTTCTTCTACTACAGCTTTTTTCTGATCCAGATTTAATGCCATGTTTCTTGTCTCCGGAATAGCCTTAAACACGTCCTGCAATTTGCCTTAAGCATCTCGCAGAACAACCTTTTTTGGCAGCTCCAAGTAAAAACTTGCTGAGCTTTGCCATCTACGCAGGCCGGGATAACCCATTAAGCTTGTTAACACCTGCGGTCTTTGATGATCTGGCGGTTAATACACCACCACCAGGCTCAAAGTCTGTTCGTTTCAAAAACCGGCTTATAAATCAGCCTGGTCAACCAGAATGCCTGGGCCCATAGTTGATGAAACTGTAATTTTTTTCAGATAATGGCCTTTTGCTGACGCAGGCTTGGCCTTAACCAGATCAACCAACAAGGCAGACAGGTTTTCCTGTAATGCCTTCGCGTCAAAATCCATATTACCGATTGAGCAATGGATAATACCGGCCTTGTCTGTGCGATAACGCACCTGACCTGTCTTGGCATTTTTCACTGCAGTTACCACATCCGGTGTTACCGTACCCACTTTAGGGTTTGGCATCAGCCCACGAGGGCCGAGGATCTGACCTAACGTACCAACAACACGCATTGCATCCGGTGAAGCGATAACAACATCAAAATCCATATTGCCTTTCTTGATGTCTTCTGCCAGGTCTTCAAAACCCACAATATCCGCACCCGCTTCTTTGGCTTTTTCTGCATTATCGCCCTGTGCAAATACTGCTACACGAACGTTTTTGCCTGTACCATTTGGCAGGATACTTGAACCACGAACGACCTGATCCGACTTACGAGGATCAACACCCAGATTAATACCAACATCAACCGATTCGGTGAATTTTGCTCGTGGCAACTCTTTTAACAGTGCAACAGCATCTGCCATTGCGTACAATTTTCCAGCTTCCAGTTTTTCACTGATCGCTTTCTGTTTTTTATTTAATTTTGCCATTACCTTAACCCTCTACGTCCAGACCCATGCTACGAGCGGTTCCCGCTATCGTACGCACTGCCGCATCCATATTCGCCGCTGTGAGATCAGGCTCTTTAATCTTGACGATCTCTTCCAGTTGCGCGCGAGACACCTTGCCAACCTTTTCAGAATTGGGTGTGCCACTACCTTTAGGAACACCTGCCAGCTTTTTCAGCAAGACTGCCGCAGGTGGAGTTTTGGTAATGAAAGTAAAACTGCGGTCACTGAATACCGAGATAACAACCGGTACCGGCATACCTTGATCCAGCTTCTGTGTTTTTGCATTAAATGCCTTGCAGAATTCCATGATGTTAACACCATGCTGACCCAGAGCTGGTCCAACAGGTGGGCTGGGGTTTGCCTGACCAGCAGGTACCTGCAGCTTTATATATGCTTCAATCTTCTTAGCCATTTCTTACTCCTGATGGGTACAAACGCCTGTTAAGCTCCCCTGTTTTTTCAAGTAGCTAGTAACTAGGTGCTAGTAGCCAGGAAAATCAAAAAACCTCATCTTCCAGTTTACTAACCATCGTTACTAACATTTGCCTGGAAAAGATTACTTTACCAGAACTGGGGTGGGCTAAAGCCCACCCTACAAATTAACCTTTCTCGACCTGACTGAAATCCAGTTCTACCGGTGTAGATCGACCAAAAATGAGCACTGCTACAACCAGTTTGCTCTTTTCGTAATTCACTTCTTCAACAACACCATTAAAGTCATTAAACGGGCCATCGGTTACGCGTACAACCTCACCAGGCTCAAACAATACTTTAGGCCTTGGCTTGTCAACACCTTCCTGCACTCTCTGCAAGATGGAATCGGCTTCTTTATTTGTTATTGGTGCAGGTTTATCACTGGTACCACCAATGAACCCAAGCACTTTTGGTGTATCTTTAATCAAATGCCAGGTATCGTCATTCATTTCCATCTGTACGAGGACATAACCCGGAAAAAACTTGCGCTCACTGCGTCGCTGCTGACCTTCTCTCATTTCAACAACTTCTTCCTTGGGGATTAATATCTCACCAAAGGAATCTTCCATATGAAAACGTGTAATCCGCTCTTCGAGACTCAGCTTGACCTTGTTTTCAAAATTCGAATAGGCATGTACAACATACCAGCGCATTGCCATTGGTTAATCTCCCTGACCCGTTAATAATTTAACTGCCCACAACAAAAAGGAGTCCATGATCCATAACAATATACCAACCAGTATGACCATGATCACTACCATAAGTGTTGTTTGCATGGTTTCTGCCCGGGTAGGCCAGATTACCTTACGAACTTCAGTACGTGCTCCGGCAACAAACGCCCAGGCTAAACGCCCTTTATTTGTTTGCAAGACAACAAACACTGCCACTCCTACCACTGACAACAATGCGAGTACTCGCAGCAACAAGGAATAATCTGAATACTTATAAAATGCGATGGAGCCTGCCACGATTAATAGCAAGGCGACCAACATCTTTAATGTATCCGCTTTTGAACCCTGTTCCACTGCTTTAGTACTCATTAAACTACTCTTTTTACATTACGTCATATGGCAGGCCAGGAGGGAATCGAACCCCCAACCTGCGGTTTTGGAGACCGCTGCTCTGCCAATTGAGCCACTGGCCTATAACTTTTTACTCAAAAATCTTGGCAACAACGCCCGCACCAACAGTACGACCACCTTCACGAATTGCAAATCGTAGACCATCTTCCATCGCGATTGGCGCGATCAAGGTGACTACCATTTGCACGTTATCTCCAGGCATAACCATTTCAACGCCTTCTGGTA
>JAADHQ010000086.1 GCA_013151795.1 Gammaproteobacteria bacterium
ATGATGATCGTGCAACACGAGGTGCCGGTCTTGGCCGTATCTATCAGGAACTTGGATTTGAGCAACTCGCCCTGAAAGAGGCAACACGATCTATCAGTGTTGATCAGACAAATGCTGCAGCGCATCGATTGCTTGCCGATGCCTATTTATCAAAAGCTCGTCATGAAATAGCGCGGGTTAGCGAATTGTTGCAATCGCAGATGCTTCAATCGATAAATACAGCGCCATTGCAGCCACAAATGGGTGAAAGTACATTAACTTTACTGAACAATCTAGGTACGGGTAATGCAACGTTTAATGATTATAATTCGTTGTTTATGCGCAATCGAATTAAATTAAACATGAATGTGTTGGGTGCAGGGAATAATACCACTGCAGGTGAAATTATTGCATCCGGCGTTATGAATAACTTTTCCATTAGTGCCGGTAAATACAGTTATAAAACAGATGGGTTTCATAGTAACAATGAAGATGACCAGCTTCTTGAAAATGTATTTATGCAGTATGCGGTAACATCTAATACCAGTTTGTTATTTGAAGCAAGTACTAATAAACGTGAGTATGGTGATTTATTAAGGTTTGACCCGAATAATTTTTCACAGACCTTGAATAATCTTCGTAATATCGACCGAAGGCGTGTAGGTATTACGCATAAGTTTGCATCCCACTCAAAATTACTTGTAACGTCGATGCAAGAAAATCGTCTACAGCAACGTACGCAAGGCGCAGGTTTTTTCACCTTTACTAATCAAAGCGACATAGATTCGACTGCGAATGAATTCAGGTATCTATATAGTAGAGAACGTGGGGATTTTACATTTGGATATTCACTAAATAAATCCAGTTCGCAAGACATAAGTACATCACCTTTTGGCCCGCCTTCAGTTGCGCAAACAGTTGAACGAGACAGTAGTGCTTACGCGTATTTTTATCCAACAATCGATAATATAATGATTACAGCAGGATTAAGTCGCAGTCATTTTCAAACAACTGTAAATAATCGTGATAGTAAGGCTTATTCGAAAAAATTTGGTCTGGAGCTGGATGCGGCTGATGCAGACATGGTTTTTCGTATGGCATATTTTGAAACTTTTCGTCGGCCGATTGTAAATAACCAAACACTTGAACCAACCTCTATTTCGGGATTTAATCAGTTTTACGATGACAGAGTAGGTACTGATGCTCGTAATATAGCTTTTGCGATCGATAATAAAATTAATAAAAAATTCCAGACGGGCCTGGAATATATTGATCGTGATTTAAGTGTACCTTTTGTTATCGTAGGGCCTGTTCCTTCTGCGGGCAGGGTAGACTGGAGGTCTACATCTGCGGCTTTCTATACATATTGGCTGCCAAGGGATGATATGTCCGTGAATATTGGATTGGTCAGTGAGAATTTGGAAAGAGATACGGTTATTGCTCAACGTACTAATCAGCGGTTAATTAGTAGCAAGATATTCAAATTACCAATTGGCATTAATTGGTTTCATTCATCAGGCTGGGTGGGTAGAACAAAACTGACATATATTCGTCAGAGAGGTAATTTTGTTAATGTATTTACATCTGCAATTTCTGAACAAAAAGATGATTTTGCTGTGGTTGATGCAAGCATAGAGTATCGTTTTCGTGATGGTCGGGGGAGCTTTACGATAGGAGCATTAAACCTGTTTGATAAGTCTTTCCGCTATCAGGATGCAGATCCAAACAGACAAATTTATGCACCTGGTCGGATAGGATTTGTGCGAATAAGTTTTGCATTTTAATTTTTCAATAAGAAGGGGATTAGTATGAAACTAGCGTTAAATAGGAAATTTGGGGTATTGTTGGTTATTGTTGCAATGTTATTGGGATTGTCAGCTTGCTATAGTAAGCGAGATAACGGACGTGTAATACCAAAGGACTCGGTTGGAGCAATAAGCTTTAATGGAAAAGGCATAGCTCTGTTTGATAAGTCGGGTAAACCAATAAAGGCTGTTACAGATAAACGTAAAGGAAAACAAATTAGCAAGGCGACCGTTCGTTTGATAAAGGTTAATCCTTGTTATATGGAATGGTGTCCTGATAATGGTATTTGTAAGCTCTATAGAGTTTCAGAAGGTGCATGCCCTGCCTGGTGGTAATTTAAGCAGGCAAAATTAAAAGCCGGCTAAATAGCCGGCTTTTTTTATGTGTAAATTAGCAAAAATATAAAATAACTATTGCACGCTACCGTATGCATTACTCACAGTATCTGCAGGTGCATGTAAGCCGGCTAGACGGCAGCCCTGTGCGATAGGGCCCTGTGGTAACATCCTGTATAAGTACTTTAGCCCACCTTCTTCATGGAATTTTTCATCCATTGCATCATGAAGTTCTCGAATATGCACCTTGTTATGTTTGGCATAATATTCCTGTAAACCAATAATAATTTGCCAGTGAACCTCTTCCAGCTTAATGTTTTCAATGGTTGCTTGTTTTTCAGCATCGGCACTTGTCCAGCCCTCAGGTGCATGAGGGAATAGCACTTCTTTCTGGCGGTCATTAGCAGGGTTTAAAATTTGGATTATAGACTCTGACATTGTGGATTCTCCTTTGTGTATCCCGATATGAATATGTGAATGGATCCCATATAAATAACTATAGCCGACACATTCGGAGTTTCCAGTTAGTTTGCTACCCATGTTAAAAATAAGGGTTATGTCAGGCCTGTCTTCTCAATGTGAATATGTCACAAAAATATCGTCTTATATTTCACTTTAAAAAATACCAGGCTCTCTAGAATAGTAACCATGTTTTAGAGGATGAGTGGGTAAATGTCATGCATGAAGAAATAGAAGCCACCGTTATTGTTAAATCCAGTTATGACGAGGTGAGCTATAAAGGTGACTTGCCTGCAGATATAGCTGAAGTAGGGGATTATCTTCCCGATCTGGAGACCATTGTCAAAAGCGCCCGTTATTTTCGTGATGCCGGGTTTTATGTTATGCCAAAACAAAATTGTATCAAGATTATTGGCACAATTAGCCAATTTGAGTCGATGTTTGACATCTTTATTCCCTCAATTGTTGATGTGGCGAGTATTGCTAATGTCAGAGTGCCTGAGTTGCTTAAGGGTACTCTTGTGAGGGTGATTTTCAGGGGTTTATGGGCAAAAGCATCATGACAATTAACGTATTTTCATGCGGAAAAGGTAATTAAATGAAAAATGTGAATATGTCACAAAACGGAGGGCATTCAGACACAGAGCTTTTTATGGCCTTAACCGACAATGTAACTCAAGGACGAAAGAAAACTTATCGGAAAAACGAAATTAAGGGGAATGATCATGTTAGCACAAGCGGAAATTATGGAATTTAAAGCGCCAGTAGAAATGACAGCGAGTGAGTCATTAAGAGGTGTATGGGATGATTTTATAAACAGCGTTTCGTTTATAGACGGAGGTTACAGAAATAAAGAAGAAATGATATCAGTGCTAAATCACAACATGGTTCTGATGCATAAATTATTACTGTCATCAGGCATGTATCGTGGTTTGGTTAATAGTTCTTTTAGCAAAATGATGAGAACAAAATATTGGGGTAGCCGAACAATCCATGAAGATAAGTTAGGGAAAGTAGGGTTGCTTTCAATATATCAAGGTACGCCAGTACCTTTGCATGATCATCCGGGTACACGAGGTGTGCTAATGGTCTTGGACGGTGAAGCAGAGCTTGAGCGTTACAGCCTCATTGAAAAATATCAGGACAGCCAATCATCCGGTCTGGTAGAACTGGAAAGTTGTGAACGCAGGCAGCTAAAGCCGTTTGATGTCACCTGGTTTGAAGAAACAGAGGGTAATATACATGGTTTTGAGGCAAAAACAGATCAATGTGTTTTGCTGAAAATTCAAATGCCAGTACAACCTGTTAGCTCACGATCATGGTATTTTCCAACCTGTACGTTTAGCGAAGAGCAGGAAACAGTATATGCACGACGAATTATGAGTCGGTATTTGTAAATTAAAGATAGAAGAGATAGTAATATCTCAGGAGATAATATGATGAATAATGTAACTAAAATTTCGTCAATTCTGTTGAATAGTTTTGTACTAAGTAACATAGCTGTTGCCGCAAGTGTTCAACAGGTAGATATTCAGGCATTAGTTGATATGAATTCAACTAAATCGGTTGCGGTTGAGCGTTCGCTAATTGATATAGCAAATACGGGTGATGCTAATGCGCAACTCGCACTGGCCAAAATATATGAAAGTCAAAATAACCTGAGTCGTGAGACCGAGTGGTATCGTAAGTCGGCATTAAATGGAAATGCCGAGGCGCAGTTTCAGTTAGGTTTATTATATATAGACGGAGAGTTGATTGACGGTGATCAGGAAACAGGTATGTTCTGGATGGATCAGGCTGCACAGCAAGGACATTTTCAGGCAAAAGTTGTGCAGGAAAGTATGGAAAGTGAAGAATTTTCAATTGGATGCTGAGTTGATATTCTCCGAATGGGTTAAATCATTGGCTCGGGTTGTCATCCATTATCAATGTAAGGGACAATTACAGCGTAATTTTATACAACCACCTTTCATGGAATTTCCGGAAAGGTGGTTGTTGTCATTAAAACAAGTTTGAAATGATCTGCTCAAGATGAACTGGAAACAGGACAGGGTTTACCGCACAGTGCTTGAAGTATTACAGGGATTTTGTTACTTACCTGTGTAGATAAGCGTTAATTGAGAGATGATATCTGGTGCAACCTGACCAACACTCGTTGCACGATTACCATTCCAGTTTTCATATACAGGAATAGAAATACGTGCTTGCATGGTCAGGTTTCTTGAGAGTTTCAAACGTGCCCCTGGAGTGAGATAGAAAAATTTTCCGCCCGTATTGAGTACTTTTGTACCATTACGTAAACGGGCAGGAAGGATGCCATTGGAATCTTTGTCATTATCAGCATATAAATAGCTGGAGGACATCTGGAATGACAGATTTTTATTAATGAATTTAGCCGGGTAATCAACGCCAAGGTTGATTTCAATTTCCTGACCAAATTTATAACCGCGTTTATTGTCTTCGAGGGGGATGCGCCAGATCAATCCGCCAAACAGGGCGCCTTTACTTATAGGTCGAAAAAAAGACATAGTCGGTATTAAGTCATAAGCCCCCGATCCTGCCTGAAAAGCGGGTGGCAGTAATGGGCCATTACCAGGTTCATCAATGCTACCTGTTGGCAGTTTGATGCCCAGGCCAAGCGAAAGTGATTTTAACTGGAGACGTTGATGATCAGGAAGCACTTCGTAACGTCCAAACAGAGATATGTCACCAATTCCTTTAGCACTTCTGGTTCCAAACCGGTTGGTGTCCTGTTTCTTGTTGATATATGGAACCAGAGCGGTGACGGTCCATTTTTTACTTAGCCCATAATCTATGGCTAATGTGTTTTGTATTATCGTTGCTTTGTTACCCCCCGGGTTATTTAATGATTTACTACCTTCTCTAAAATTGTCGAATTTAGCGTATTCACTTATAAGTGATAGTCGATATTGATTGATCGGTATTTGTGCTTTGTCCAGATCAAGTGATTCCAGTGGAATGCAGACAGACCCGCAACCGCCAGCTGCTCTGGCGTGTTGTGCATACAACATACAGGCACAGGCTACAGATACCCATAAGGTAGCCTGCATAGGACCGTAGTGACGATTATCTTGTCTGGTTTGTTTGCGTGTTGTTAAGTTAGATGATTTGCACATAATGCCCTCTTTTGATTGAACGTAAATGGTTGAGTAAAAATAGTCTTGTAACTGGAGGATTATACGGATTACTGTGGCAGGAGCCTAAACTTGCTTGTAAAGTCTGGTTTGGCGTTCTGATATATAATAACGACATTAATATATAGTGTATTATTTTGTATGCGTATAAGAGATATTTTTAATAATGATTAAAAGAACAGAGTTTGTCTGGAAGTATAATAATGAAAATATGAAGATTATATATAAAGCTGATCAGGGTGCATTATTTTCACGATTTAGTGCATTGCAGTCGCTTCTGGAATGTTTTTGATGATTTCAATCAAGGTTTCTTCAGGTGATTTTCCGAGGATGTAAATTGTTTTTCTGGCAAATAATTCATTTGTGGGGTGCATGATTAAATAGGCATTGATCGGGTAATTTTCTTTCAAGCCAGGTAATATTTTTATACAGGTTGCCAGATCAGGAGAAGGTAATAAAAGAAAAATATTGGAAACAGGCTCAAAAACCTGGCGAACTCTCTCGACCTGATGAGGTTTATCGAAGGTTTGAGCCTCGCCACCCGGATCAATTATATGTCCAGGATGATCCTTAACAATTGATACTACCGTCTTTGATTTGAATTCATTCATGTAAGAGATCATTGCATAAGTACCATGTTCTTGTTCGATGGAAAGACTGGTTCCTGTATATATTTGTAATCTACTTTGATTTTTTATTTAAAAAAACCGGTTTACTTGCGCGGTTATTGATTATGGATGATTGTTTTGTAAAGTATGGAGGAGTGGATTGAAAAAAATAAAAATATAGTAGGGATGAAGTGAACCGGGTTTTCAGTTCAGGAAACCTTTATACGTACAACGTTCATGATTTCCATTTCGATACCGGCAACCGTTGCAACTGCCGGGTAATAAGTCATGTTTACGCGCGCACCCTGCAAGTTTTTATATTTTTCTTTTCTTTTGTATTTAAAAGGCGCATTGCATCCTTCAATCATGACGGTATTAACTATCCATTCGTCATTGATTGTTTGCACGTGAGAGGTCACTTTCATCATCTCGGAGTGAACGAGCTTTTTGTGCTGGTGTAGTAGTTTTTTTACTTCTTTGCTCATGTTGAGGGTGGGGGAGTATTGATAAAAAGATCCTCTGGCCACGATGATTATATTGTGACCAGAGAATGATTTATTGAGGTTGTTTATTGCAGTAACAGGTACAGCCCACCATTACCACGGCGGATGTTGAGTAAGATGCCGTCGTTTTTCTGTTTTACTGCTGCTTTAAGATCCTTGAGATTTTTAACAGGCATGCGGTTGATAGAGGTAATAACATCACCTTGTTGCAAGCCGGCATTTCCTGCAGGACTGTTAGGCTCTATCGATAAGATGACGACACCTTCAACTTTACCGAACAGTGGATGGTTTTCCTCAAGTTCACCAAGTACAGCACCCTTTAATTTTTCATTCAGGTCTTCTGCATTCTGCTTTTCTTCCTGTGGTTCGCCGATGACGGCATTTATCTTGATCTGTTTGCCATCACGCATTATGCCCAGTTTTACTTTTTTACCAATAGGTAACAGGCCGACTGTATTGCGTAAGGAAGAAGCGTTTCTTATCTCTTTCGAGTCAAGTGAGATAATGATGTCACCTTCATGAATGCCTGCCTTTTCAGCAGGAGAACCACTGGCTACACGTGAAACAACGGCACCCTTGTGATCCTTGATATTAAATGCACGCGCCAGTTCCGGTGTAAGATCCTGTATATAGACACCAAGTCTTCCACGACGTATTTCTCCGTGGGTGATGAGTTGGGTCATGATTTTTTTGACCATGGTGGTCGGTATGGCAAAGCCGATGCCGATATTGGCACCACTACGGGAGAGAATGGCAGTATTGATGCCGATCAGTTCGCCACGCAGGTTGACCAGTGCGCCACCCGAGTTACCAGGATTGATAGAGGCGTCGGTTTGAATAAAGTCTTCGTAGCTTTCTATGCCCAGTCCGGAGCGACCGAGGGCGCTCACGATCCCGGATGTAACGGTTTGTCCAAGCCCGAAGGGGTTGCCAATGGCAACGACAAAATCACCGACACGAAGATTATCGGAGCTGATCATGGGAACAGCAGTCAGGTCTTTCGCTTTTATCTGGATGACGGCAAGGTCAGATTCTTTGTCCGTACCGATAACCTTGGCTTTATATTGCTTGCCACTGCGCAGGGTGACGTTGATTTCTTCCGACTCTGCGATGACGTGATTGTTGGTAATGATATAGCCATTTTTAGCATCAACAATAACACCCGATCCCAGACTTTTGCTTTGTCGCTGCTGAGGTTGCTTATGTTGCGGGATATTGAAAAATCGTTTAAACATCGGGTCATCAAGGAACGGGTTGGCTTGAACCTGCTGTTTTTTGCCGACGATGGCGATATTAACAACGCCCTGGATAACATTCTGTAACATCGGTGCCAGTGATGACGGCAGTTGTTTTCCCATTACATTTGGTATGGATGCATGCGCCTGGGGAATAAGGGCGGATGCTTTAATAGCGGATACCCCGTGTGCACTGACTGTTGTTGCGGTAGCGACTGTCGGTGTTGACGAGACGGTATTGGCGGGTTGGATAATTGTTTGTTCGGTGGCCAGTACGTTCGTGTCAACAGTTTGAGGGTCGTTGTAGTTGGTGTATATAACGGCAGCTGCGATTGCAATACCAAGTGGAGCAATAATGGATTTTAAATTCATTCGTGTTTACCTTGTTTGAATGTCGTGTGAATCAGGTTATGTATATTGACCATTTAATGGCGTAAATGTTCCGCTAAAAAAGGCTATATTACAAGTACCAATAAGCCATAGTGTATGACTTATTGGTAACCTGTAGTCCATGCTAGCTTTTGATCGTAATTTTCTTTGCGGAAACCTTTTCCTGCTTTGGTATCACGACTTCGAGCACACCATGTTTGCTTTCTGCAGATATTTTGTCTGCATTGGCGGTATCGGGCAGCGTAAATCGCCGTAAAAAGGTACCGCTCATACGCTCTACACGTCGATATCCGTCATGTTCTTCAGTATTTTCATCAGTGCGACTACCACTGATGCTTAGCACACCGTTTTCCATGTGAATATCGATATCTTTCGGGTCGACACCGGGGATATCAGCATGGATGTGGAAGGATTTATCATCTTCTTTTATATCCACAGCGGGTACCCAGTCACTGGCAGAGGTGTTTTCTGCTTTGTTGCGTGTGTCCAGATAACGTGTTGGAAACAAATTATTTAGTTCACTTGAGAACTGGTTTAACAAGCCCCAAGGTTCATGTTGGCTGAGTGACATGACAATTCTCCTTTATTTTACGGGTTAAAAAAATATTAAATTACCTTGCCTCAGTTAATAAATAGTGATGAAAGTGAAAAATTCAAGGCCTGTTTTTTTTACTGAGCAGACATCTTGATGAAGTTTTCTACTGAGGGCTTTTCAATTTTGTAATGAAAAAAGATAATGAGATTGATAATTTTTTTAATTATTTTGAGCTGTTTTTTTGCCACCGGGTAATAATCTTTTATTTTCTATAAATTTCAAAAGCTTCCGAAAATCAAATAAAATATTATATTATTATTTGCTTAATTACCTAAGTAAATTGAGTCGTGAATAGCTATTGACAGCTAATGCCCTAGTATCTAAGCTAGACGTCTACATACAACATATTGTGTTTTTGAGCTCCAAGTGCTCTAAATATGCGATTTTATTACCTTTCCTGGCCATTGCCGGTGATAGGGGTATCGATAATAAATTAATAACGGGGGATCGTCGGGTATATGAAATCCGCTCATCTGAAGGCAGTTAGCAAGAGTGTTTTATCCATTCCATTTCAATCTGCATCGTTGGATATCTGGGATAAAAAATATAGATTAAAAACCAAGCAAGGCAAGGTTGTTGATGAAACCATCGATGATACTTATGCACGCGTAGCGCATGCCCTGGCTGAGGTTGAAGAAACAGAAGAAAAGCGTCAGGAATGGCATGAAAAGTTTATCTGGGCATTAAAACGTGGCGCGATCCCCGCAGGGCGCATTACCTCTAACGCAGGTGCCCAGGAACATAAACCTGCAACCAGTACAATAAATTGTACGGTGTCAGGTTCTATTAAAGACTCCATGAACGATATCCTTAATAAGGTGCATGAAGCAGGCCTGACCCTGAAAGCCGGTTGTGGCATTGGTTATGAATACTCTACCTTGCGTCCCAAAGGTGCTTATGTAGCTGGAGCAGGCGCTCATACCTCTGGGCCACTGTCTTTTATGGATATCTATGACAAGATGTGCTTTACCATATCAAGTGCCGGTGGTCGTCGTGGTGCCCAGATGGCGACATTTGATGTAGGTCACCCGGATGTTCTGGATTTTATCCGCGCCAAGCG
>JAADHQ010000061.1 GCA_013151795.1 Gammaproteobacteria bacterium
ATTTTGGCCCTAATGAGGCCGCTAAGGAAGTGGAGTGGGTCCATACCATTATCCGTGTGCTCTCGCGACATAAGCACATCCTTGTGCAAAAAAAAAGAGGCCGAAATTTCGGCCCCTTCAACACCAGGAGATATATGCTAAATTTTCAAGAACTTACAAGGTCTGATCCCAAATCATGTATATCCATACACACCCCCTAATCATCCCATTCTGGCGTCCGAGGCTCTTGAACTCTGGCAGCTATAAATTTACACAAATAACCTTACAAACGACTTACATATCAGTAATCAGAAGGGAACAAACACTATTTTTGAATGGCATTATAGATATCTACTGTGATTTTAGACGGTGAAATACCCAGAATATTAGCCAGATTCTTCCGGCATCGCTGAAATACCAACACTGCATCACTATTCCGACCACATTGCTGATAGGTGGTCATCAAAGACTGATAGCAATCCTCTGCTACCGGATCAACCTCCAACGCTCGCTCGAAACAGGCAATACTTTTTTCAAGCTGTCCTTGCTGCTGCCAGAAATGACCCAGACTTTCTGTTAATTTAATAAAACGTAAATGACATTTTTCCTGCATGGCTACATAAGATGAATGTCGATCACCTTCACCCAGAAAACTTCCCTGATACAGTTTGTAAAACTGCTTCGATAAACGCTCTACTTCATTTTGATGTTTAATATCCGCTTTCATCAACAAATCCTGTAATGCGCCGGCAGTGCGAAGAAACGCCAGGTTATCTACCCATATATAACGTGCATCCAGTGACAGGCGTCCATCTTCCATAATCAAAACCGATTCCGAAAGCATTTTTCGCAGACGATGCGTTGTTGTATACAAAGATTGTGAAGCGGCATCACCTTCGGCATCTGGCCATAAAATCTCGGTCAATGCATCCTGACTCACCTGCCGCCCCCCATGGGCTATCAATGCCTTTAATAACTCCAGTGGTTTTTTACTTGATTTTGCTGTTACTGGCATACTATTTCCATCATGCGTTACTGAAAAACGACCCAACGTATAAATGCGTATTGGCCATATCCAGTTATCAAGGTGCAACGGGGCCTTTGCAGGGATTAATTCATGGCTACGTATAATGCGCTGAATAAAGTCAATTTCAAGATCCTGTTCAAGCGCACGCACACAATTTTCCGCCAGACTTCTATCCCACCAGTAACCGTGGTAAACGCGGCCTATATCCTGTTCACATTCAACGGCCTCTTTAAGAAAACTCACACCTCGCTCCATTTCCTGACATGAAAATGCAGCTTCACTCGCAACTAGTCTGTTCAAATAACTCAAACTATGGCTTTTTATTTGCTCAGCCAGGTGCCCAATTCGGCTAAGGTGAAAGACAACCTCGGTTAACTTATCCTGACGAATCAAAATCAATGACAGCATCAAACGAGCAATAGTCTCTGTATATAATGAACCTGATTTAAGCGCAATATCCAGAGCTGTTTCTGCATACTCATGTGCAACAGCCAACTCACCACGTATCAGTGACAACCCCGAAGCCAGATAATGATAATGAACGACATCAACCAGGCGACTGCGATCAAGACGGCTCTCCATTTGCATTAAATAATTTTCTGCCTGATCAAACTTGTTTAAAGCACACGACGAATAAATTCCACTCGCTAATAAAAAAACATCATGCGTATGAACATCAAAGGCATTCGCAACTGCAAGGCCCTGCTTGACTGCTTTTATACTGTCAACGGGATGACCTGATTTCCATAAATAGGTTGCCTCGGTGGAATACCATAACAACAGTGACAACGGATCCATCTCATCAGGGGTTGCTGCTTGCCTTAGCACTTTTAATAATACCGTAGCCTTCGGCATCTCCCCTGTCCAGACTGTATAATATAATAATAACTGGCTACCCAGACCAAAACGTTGACTGTTATCTGCTGTATTATAAATAACATCCCTGACTCTTTCTTCCCAATACGTCATTTTTTCATTATCAGGCTGCCTGTTCATTAACGCACTGAACATAGCAATTGATACACGAGCATTAACCTCTTCATCTACTGATACATTATTATCTGCCAATACTTTTTCCATTACCGGGATCCAGTAGTCCAGCTCGGTAAAGGATGCCTGATCATGAATGTACGTTTCAATAATACCCGACCAGGAAGATAACTGGCCAGGCAGATCCTGGTCTTGCGTAAATTTCTCATATACACGCACAAAATGATTTCGACTATCACGTGTATTAACTGGCTGCAAACTCATGCCCAGCCAATATTCCATCCACGGTTCTTTTTCCAGGTACTCAAGCGGAAAAGACTGCAACCAGTTAAACAATAAATGATGCCTGCCTTTCTGCATAAGAACCGGGCCTTGTCTCTTAACCAGTGCATTCATTTTATCCCACTGTTTGGCCTGACAATAAAGCACAGCAGCTTCTGTGAAATAACCATTTTCCTGCAATAAATTCCCCGCAAAAATCTGGGCTTCCCTTAATTCCTTTGCATTAAAATATGTTTCTATTCGACTTAACAGAAAATCACGGAACAACGGATGATACTCATAAGCATCCGGTGCTGATGATGAACGATAGGTAAAATAATTTCTGTGAGTCAAATTTTGCAAGACATCAATTGAAGCCGGGTTCTGTGTTAATTTTTCGGCAATATCTATCGTAAAAAAAGGTAACAATCCTGTTTTTAAAAGAAACTCCCTGGTTTGCTGTGATTCACGCTGAAAGATCTCGCCCGCAAAATAATCAAATATCAAACCTTGATTTTCATGTTTTCCAAACGTCTCGGGGATATTGACACCATCGGTCTGCTCAAGCATTAATACCAGCCCGGCTGCCCAGCCCTGAGTTTGACTGTACAAGTCCTGAGCGATTTTCCTGCTATCTTTTTTGCTTAACTTATCGAATTTTTTCTTACATATGTCTTCTATTTCTTCAGGATTAAGGGCAATCACATCTTTCTCAACAACTGCAATACTACCATTGGCTCTGAAGCGCAAATAATCATTACCTGGTTCAGTACGACTTAAAATAATAACGTTAATGCCAATCGGAATTTCTGCCAGAAACTGCTTCATCACTTGATGTGTTGCAGAATGATCGGGCAAGTCCTGAAAGTTATCCAGAACCAGTACGCCTCCATCACCCAGTTGCTGGAACAACTCTCGGGAAAAATGTCGCGCAAAGGCATCAATTCCCTTACGGTATTCAGGTGAAAAAACCGGCAGCGAAATGGTTTTATCAACCATTTTTTGCTGCAATGCTTTTTGCATAAAATCAAAAAATGCAGCCGGATCATCATCACCCGCATCGATCTGGTACCAGATAAAATTCTGTTTCGTTTGTTGCAAAAAACTGGCCGCAAGAACCGTTTTTCCTGAACCTCCTGATGCAGAAATCCAGATCACAGGATAATCTTGCAAATGTTTAAGTGTCGCGAACAAACGATCACGCAACAAAATATTCGGAATCCTTGGAGGACTGAGTTTAGCGATATTTGTTAGCGTTGTTTTTTTTGCCGGCATGTCCGAAATCAATTCTGGTTAGGTGTTACACTTGGATTATATCTACACAATTTACTACGTCTAACTAACTATTCAAGCTATAGTTCCTTAAATTGAGATAATCCATTGAATACGGCCTTATTTTCAACCATCCCTTTATCACTTTATATCCACATTCCCTGGTGCGAGCGTAAATGCCCATATTGCGACTTTAATTCTCATACTGCAGAAAAAGTCATCCCTGAGAAAAAATATATTCAGGCATTATTATCAGACCTCCAACATGATCTTGAATGGGTGCATGGCCGCGAAATAGGCAGCATTTTTATTGGTGGTGGCACACCCAGCCTGCTCAAACCTGTTAGCTACCAACAGCTTTTTGACGGCCTGCAAAAGGAACTGTCTTTTGCACACGATATTGAAATAACACTGGAAGCCAACCCAGGATCAGCAGAACAACAAAAATTCACTGAATTTTATGACACTGGCATTAACCGTTTATCCATCGGGGTGCAAAGTTTCGATGATGAAATGCTCTCCAGACTGGGGCGCATACATAATGGTAAAGATGCTATAAAAGCAGCCGAGGCTGCTCATTACGCCGGATTTGAAAATTTCAATCTTGACCTCATGTTCGCCCTTCCCGGGCAGGATAGTCACATGGCAATAAAAGACCTTAAATATGCGACATCACTCGAACCTTCGCATATTTCGTGGTATCAGTTAACCATTGAACCCAACACCCTGTTTCATCACCAACCCCCTGTATTACCCATAGATGATCAGATAGCTGACATGCAAACACTGGGACAAGAGCATCTGGCGAATAAAAACTATCAACAATATGAAATCTCTGCCTACTCTCAAGGGGTTACATGTCGTCATAACCTTAATTACTGGAAATTTGGCGACTATCTGGGTCTGGGGGCCGGAGCCCATTCAAAACTATGTAATACAGACAACAACCTCATCATACGCAAGCAACGTCTTCGTCACCCTGAAGATTACATGAATCAAGCTCATCTCCCTGAAGTTATCTCTCAACAGAGAGAACTGGATTCATCTGACATCATTCTGGAATTCATGATGAACGCCTTGCGATTAAATGAAGGGGTATCGTATGAACAATTCGAAGCACATACCCTTCTTGAAATTGACAGCATTCAACCGCAACTCGAGCTTGCACGTAAACAAGAGCTTTTAGTTGATAACAAACGAATACAACCCAGCGCCCGGGGGCTGTTATACCTGAACAATTTATTGGAGATTTTCATGGGGTGCCGGAAAGCCACATAAATCAACGTTAGTTATAAAATAACATTCTGACTTTAATATCAATAAATCTCTACCTCGATATTCCAACAATCAATAACTTAGCTGTCATGGCGACCTCTATATATTCTTTATATTCAATAGGTTACAAAAAAATATTCTGTGATGCGTCAAAATGTGATAAATTACACATAACAATAAACAAATGAAGCCCACAATATATGTACGAGCGTTTCAAATAAGAAGGGATAACTTTAAAATGACAAATCCGGCAAAAATACCTGAATTTAATTTTAATGAATGGTCAGATCTGGCAATCAATGACCCTGAAGCCTTTGAGAAAAAAAGACAACAAGCTATTGAAGATACCATCCTTTCTATGCCTGCCCGCAGGCAACAGCGCTTACGCTGCCTGCAATGGCGAATTGACCAGGAACGCAATCGCTGTAAAACGTCTATTGCTGCCTGTATCAAGCTGTCAGGCATGATGTGGGATCAGGTTGTTGGCGATCACGGCTTGCTACACAACATAAAAATGCTCGAAAATCCGGCTAAACCAATGCTTTCCATGCCTGGTAACAACCTGCTGGCTTTTCCAGCACCATCCCCATAGGGTTAAAAGAGCTTTAAGCCTTAATATATGCCCTTTGGGCTTGCCGTTTTTTGCTTTTCAGCGTAATATACACGCCCTTGTCCCAACAGGCATTCGTAAATTTTATTTGAGGTCGAACATGAAGGCAGACATACATCCAGATTATTCAGACATAGCGGTAACATGCAGCTGTGGTGAAAAGTTTCAAACCCGTTCAACCTTAGGCAAGGATCTGCACATAGATGTTTGCTCAAAGTGCCACCCTTTTTACACGGGCACACAGAAGACCATGGACACTGCCGGTCGTATTGATAAATTCAACCGAAAATACGGTGCAAAATAGATTTTTGCCTCTCTGGTTAATCATAATATCTAATTTCTATCAGGGCGCTTTCAAGCGCCCTTTTTAGTTCCAGGACGGAACCTATGCAAAAATACTTCTTATTACTTCTACTTGCCAGTATTAATGTATCACTTGCTGACTGCCCTCCTGCACGCAACGATTTTTCTTCGGGCGTTCTGAAAATTTATGATGGCGATACTTTTACGTTAACCAATAAAGAACGTGTTCGTTTTATAGGAATCAATACACCGGAACTCGGCAGGAATGGCAAACCTGACCAGCTATTTGCCCAACAAGCCAAAAAGATGCTGGCTCGCTTACTGGCTGCTTCCTCAAACAAGGTAATCCTGCAATATGGCAAGCAAACCAAAGATCATTACAAACGCAGTCTGGCGCATGTATTTCTGCCTGATGGCACCAATGTATCAGAAAAATTACTAAGACAAGGCCTTGCTTACCGAGTCGCCTTTCCACCTAACCTGTGGGCACAGGATTGTTACCAAAGCGCTGAAAACACAGCACGTAAGCTAGGCCTTGGAGTATGGTCTCGCCCTGTGATGCAAACGGAACAATTACCACTGAACAGCAAGGGATTCCATTATATAGAAGGGAAAATAGTCCGTGTTGGCCATAGCAAAAAATCTGTCTGGCTCAATTTTATGGGTAATTTATCCGTCAGAGTTGCCCGTAAAGACCTTAAAAACTTCAAACACATCAATTTCGACGAATTAAAAAATAAACGATTACGAGTCAGAGGCTGGATACACACTTATAAAAATGAAAATATCTTGCGTGTTCGGCATTCCTCTATGCTCGAGATCATGAAATAATCATCCACTGGATCATTCAGGAAAACATCATGGCAAACGACCTCATACAAGATGCACTCGACTATCACGCGAAACCAACACCCGGTAAAATTGCCATACAAGTAACCAAACCCTGTGAAACACAATATGAATTATCTCTGGCCTACACCCCCGGCGTTGCCGAACCTGTCAGGGAAATAGCGAAAAACAGGGATGCGGCCTATCTTTACACTTCAAAATCCAATCTGGTTGCTGTTATTACTAATGGCACAGCCGTATTAGGGCTGGGCAATGTAGGTGCTCTGGCAAGCAAACCTGTCATGGAAGGCAAAGGCGTTTTATTTAAACGTTTTGCCAACATTGATGTATTTGATCTAGAAGTGGAATCTGATACACCGGATGAATTTATTGATACGGTATCTCGCATTGCGTGTACTTTTGGCGGCATCAACCTTGAAGACATCAAGGCACCTGAATGTTTTGAAATTGAAAAAGCCCTGATTGAAAAGCTCGACATACCTGTATTTCATGATGACCAGCACGGTACAGCCATTATTATTTGCGCAGGTATGCTGAACGCAATCGAGATAGCTAACAAAAAAATAGCCGAAGCTAAAATTGTTTGTCTTGGAGCAGGCGCTGCTGGCATTGCATCCATGCGTTTGCTTGATGCGTTGGGTGCTGATAAAAATAATATTTTCATGGTTGACCGCAAAGGCATTATTCATAAAGACCGGGATAATCTGAATAAATACAAACAGGAATTTGCTGTAGACACAAAACTCAGAACTCTCGAAGATGCCATGAAGGATGCTGATGTTTTTATCGGTGTCTCCGGACCTGACCTTATTACTGAAAGCATGATAGCTTCCATGGCTCCCAACCCGGTTGTATTTGCCTTATCTAATCCCGACCCCGAAATTAAACCTGAAATTGCTCTCAAGGTACGCAGTGATCTGATCATGGCTACTGGCAGAAGCGACTATCCTAATCAGGTAAATAATGTACTTGGTTTCCCTTTTATCTTCAGGGGTGCATTGGATGTTCAGGCAAAAACCATTAATCGTGAAATGCTGGTTGCTGCTGTTCATGCACTGAAGGATCTTGCCCGGCAACCAATTCCACAAAGCGTTCTTGATATTTATGGGCGCGATAAACTCGAATTTGGCCAGGAATATATCATTCCCAAACCATTTGACCCGAGACTGATTTATACTATACCGCCTGCAATTGCCAGAGCCGCCGTTGATTCAGGCGTCGCCAGAAAGCCTTACCCTGAAAACTACCAAAGTAAACTAGAACAGACTTAAGAAAACACCTGTTATAATAGTGCCTGCACAGCCTTTAAATTTGCTCTCGCCATAGGCTGACCATCTATCGGACTGTCAGGAGATTGCCGGCGCTCTTCCTGAGAGAACACTACTACGTCAACTCCAATGTTATTTGCCGTAATATTAAACACCGGCTGTGTTTTATAAATCCCTGCTAACTTTAGCCTTTTTTGCTTTTCATCGAACGGTATTTTTTCTTCCAGAAAAAGCAGTCTGATCTG
>JAADHQ010000106.1 GCA_013151795.1 Gammaproteobacteria bacterium
CGTAATACATTGTCGCCCATCCAGTCCGATGTTGCCAGTTTCAATGCAAACGGGAGCAAACTGGCTGACAATGCCTGAGAGGCCGTCCTTGGCACCGCTCCAGGCATATTGGTTACACCAAAATGCATAACGCCATCAACTATATAGGTGGGGTCATCATAACTGGTGGGATGAATGGTTTCGACACATCCACCCTGATCGACAGAAATATCAATAATGACACTGCGTTTTGGCATCGTTTTCACCATATCAGCAGTTACAATATGTGGTGTCACTGCACCCGGGATTAAAACAGCGCCAATCAGAAGATCCGCCTGCTGAATGACCCGACGGATCTCATCTTCATGTGACAAAATAGCGGTAACATTTTCACCCAGCTTTCTGACGTGCTCCAGCTTGTCCGCCTGACGATCAAAGACGGTGACATTTGCCCCCATCGAGGCTGACATCAAAGCCGCACCATAACCCGCCACTCCTGCCCCCAAAATAACGACATTACCCTTATCAGATGCAGGCAACCCACCTAACAAAACCCCTCTTCCACCTTGTGGCTGGTACAACAGATGAGCTCCAATCTGTGCGGCTACCCTGCCGGCAATATCACTCATTGGCGCTAAAACAGGCAGCTTACCTTCTTTTTCTATTGTTTCAAAAGCAATTGCTGTCAGCCCTGTCTCTTGTAAGCGCGTCATTAATTTCTGATTGGCCGCAAGATGCAAAAAACAAAATAATAAATGCCTGTCCTCCAGTAAATCAATCTCGTCTCCAAATGGCTCCTTAACTTTTATGATCATGATAGCCTGCTGATACACCTCTTCAGCAGTACTAACGATATTCACACCCACCGTCCGGTAATCATCATCGGTATAGCCACTTAACAGTCCGGCTCCTGCTTGCACAAATACCTTGTGACCCGCCAGCACCAAATCCTTACAGGCTTGTGGAATTAAACCAACTCGTCCTTCAAGTATTTTATTTTCCGTGGGTATACCAATATTCATATCGAAAAACACTCCCGATTAGGTTAAAATTTACAAATCGAACCAGTTGAACCATATATGGTTGCTATAGTCTATATAAACATATTTTCAGCAATACCGGAGCTAAAATAAATGAGTGAAACCAAGCATTGCCGTCTTTTAATCCTTGGATCAGGTCCAGCAGGTTATACCGCAGCCATTTATGCTGCCCGAGCAAACCTTAACCCCGTACTGGTAACAGGGCTGGAACAAGGTGGCCAGTTAACCACTACAACCGATGTCGATAACTGGCCCGGTGATAATGAAGGCGTTATGGGTCCCGCACTCATGGACAGAATGAAACTGCATGCAGAACGTTTTGATGTTGAAATGATCTTTGATCACATCACCGAAACCAACCTCAAAGAACGCCCTTTCACACTCAAGGGTGACTCATTTACCTACACATGTGATGCGCTGATTATTTGTACCGGTGCAAGTGCGCAATACCTGGGGCTTCCATCAGAAGAAGAATTTAAAGGCAAAGGCGTATCAGCCTGTGCTACCTGCGATGGGTTCTTTTACAAAAACCAGAATGTTGCTGTAATCGGTGGTGGCAACACCGCAGTTGAAGAAGCCCTCTACCTCGCAAACATTGTCAAACACGTAACAGTCGTTCATCGTCGCGATGCATTCCGCTCTGAAAAGATTTTATCCCAGGCACTGATTGAAAAATCAAAAGCCGGTAACGTCACTATTGAATGGGACCACGTACTGGATGAAGTACTGGGAGATAATACCGGCGTCACGGGTATGCGCATTAAAAATGTAAAAGATGACACCACAAAAGATATCGACCTCATGGGCGTGTTCATCGCCATTGGACACAAACCAAACACAGCCATCTTTGATGGCCAGCTGGATATGGAAGGTGGTTACCTTAAAGTTCAATCCGGCACAACCGGCAACGCCACTCAAACCAGTATTGAAGGCATATTCGCCGCAGGAGATGTTATGGATCACGTCTATCGGCAGGCAATCACATCGGCAGGCACCGGCTGTATGGCCGCACTGGATGCAGAAAAATACCTGGATAATCTTGAAAAATAGTGATTCAGATTATCTTTACAAGTGACGCAAAAAAGGTATGTTCAACATACCTTTTTTGTTTGTGACAGATGAATAAAAACAACCCCCTGACTTTCCGCGATCGAGCCATACTCTTCAAGCAACTCTCTGTTCTGCAAAAACTGGGGCTGGATTATGAGCAAATTATGTCAAAAATCAGTGAAGGACAATCTACAGAGCTTTCACGCCTCACACGTCAATGCGCAAATAATATCAAACATGGAAAACCATTAGACATAGCTGCACAGTCCGCAGGCTTGTTCAGCGCAACAGAAAGCGCCATCATAAAAACAGCATTACACACCGGAACAACGGATAAAATTTTTGCAGCAATAGCGATAAAACATGAAAAAAATGACAACCGACTACGAAAAATAAAATCCCGGCTATTTCTACCTGCCGGAATTTTAATACTGGCCGGATTTATATCACCACTACCATCCCTTGCATCTGGAGAATTAAGTGCCACACGTTATGTTTTTCAGGGAACCCTGTTTGCATTTCTCATCATTATTACACTAAAAAAATTACTACAGCTTCCCACAAAACTGAGTCACGCATCTGCTAGCAATAATGCCCTTACAAAATTAGACAGCCTGATATTAAAAACCCCGATTATCGGTAAATGGTATATCAAAAGAGAATCCAGTAAATGGCTGGACCTGGCTGGCACGTGTCTCGAAGCAGGTCTGCCTATGCATGATATCATACCCCTTATTAACAAGAGCATGATCAGCCAGACAATCAGACAGTCTTTTGAAACCTCACAGCAACTATTACTAAATGGCTCTACCGTCTATGATGCCTTGAAAAATAACCCTACATTATCCTATGAAGCCAGGCAACTGATACTAACTGGCGAAACATCGGGCAGGCTGGGTGAAATGCTAAAACACAGTGCCTCGCAGGAAAACGAACGCCTGCAGCTACTGGAAGATCAAATAGCTGACTGGGTACCCCGGATCATTTATTTTATGGTATTGGCTGCATTGGCATCAAACATATTGGGCAGCTCAATAACACCGACCACCTATTAGAATAGCCCTACAGATTACATCTACAATATTCCGGCTTATCCGTTAAAATCAGCACTACAACAAAATAGCAACAGCAAAAAAACACATGGAAATCCGGACGCTTTCATCAATCAAGGAAATCACTGCCAGTCAATGGAACCGACTCATGCCGGCGCTTCAACCCTTTATGCGATACGAGTTTCATGCCGCACTTGAGCAACACCAATGCACTGGCAACACATATGGCTGGATACCAAAACATATTGTCGCCTATGATAATGAAAAGATAATCGGCATCATTCCTACCTATGAAAAATACAACTCTTATGGTGAATTTGTATTCGACATGGCATGGGCAGATGCCTATCATCGTCATGGGTTTGAATATTATCCCAAGTGGGTATCAGCATCGCCTTATACGCCTGTCACTGGTCCACGTATCCTGACCGACCCGGAGTACAATCAGCAAACAGTTGTTTCCTCCATGGTAAAATACAGCATTGAACAAATAAAAAGCCATTCGCTTTCATCATTGCATTATCTCTTCACTACAAAAGAAACAACCGATCAACTGGAACAACTCGGATTTATGACACGCCTGGGCTGTCAATTTCACTGGCATAATAATAACTATCAAACGTTCGATGATTTTCTTGCAACACTAACGGCAAAAAAACGAAAAAATATCCGCCAGGAAAGAAAATATGCAGCTCAGGCAAAAGCCGACATAGAAATAATACAAGGTAATAACGCAACAGAAGAACAGTTAGCAGCAGCAGAATTATTCTACAGAAAAACATTCGGCGAAAAATATGGAACAGCCACGCTCAACATTGGTTTTTTCAAACAAATCGCAAAATCCATGGGCGAACAATTTGTACTTATAATGGCAAAACGTAACAATGCATATATTGCCGGGGCCATTTGTTTTCAGGACGATGAAACACTCTATGGCAGACACTGGGGTTACATCGAAGATCATGATCACCTGCACTTCGAAGTCTGTTATTACCAGGGCATTGAATACTGCATTAAAAATGGCCTTAAACATTTTGAACCCGGCGCACAAGGGGAACATAAAATCAGTCGTGGATTCTTACCCACTGAAACATGGTCCTCGCACTGGATTAAACATCCTGATTTCAGTCTCGCCATACAACAATTTCTGGATAACGAAACAACAGGAATGAGGCATTATATAAAAGACATGCAATCGCGTAGCCCTTATAAGAAATAATACTCACTCCCCAAAAAAACCGCCGTCAATTATTATTGTACAAAAAATGACGGAACGGCTATACCAACTATGAGTTGTCGGGCCTTGTGACACGCTAACTTATTTCCCTGTCTGGTGTGCCTTGATACTATTTTCAATACGCGATACTGGCATAACTCCAGTCAGTTTAGATATCAACTTATCATCATAGAAAATCAGCGTCGACGGGACTCCAGTAATATTGTATTTCTCCATGATCTTTTTATCCTGATTCCCATATGGGTTTTCTGATAACCTTGAAATAGTAATATCACCGGGATTATTAATCGCCAGGTTATCTATAGCTTTATTTAAATCAATACAAGGCATACACCAGGGATCATATGATGTAATTTCAACAACATGGTACCCTTTATTATTTCGAACACGCCCGCTGAAATTTTTTCTTGTCAGACGATTAATTTTACCTGAAAGTACAAGCGGATCAGCATCCAGGCCAGGATCTGATTCATAGAACCTTTCCAGTTGTTGCCATGCATACACCAACACACGGCGCTCGTCGATTCCTTCCTCTATTGCCAATTTAATGAAACGCCCTGCAACACTGGCCTTACCAAGCTTTTCATATAAATAACCCTGGTTAAGTTTTAACCAGGGAGACTTACTGCCCAGTCTCTCGGCTTTATTTAGTAATTCCTCGGCTTTACCATACTGCCCTGTCAGTGAAAAAATATGCCCATACAAAGTATATAAATCACCATTATCAGGTTCAAGTGCAATCGCCTTTCTTATACTTTTTAAAGCCAATGCTGCCGATTCACTCCTTAGCCCAGAACTGTTTGAGCCAAAACCATAAATAATATGGTAACGCGTCAATTGATATAATAAAGGTGCCTGATTCCCTGTCTTTTTAAAACCCGCTTTAAATAAGGCATCAGCGTAGCCCCTGTTTCTTTGTGAACTATGATTATTCAACCATTTCACTGAATCAACAATAGTAACAATATTCTGGTTATCCGGGTTGGATAATATTTTCTGTATAAATTCATCCGACTGAGCGAATGTTGTTTTGCCTGATATGAATACAGCAAACATAATCAATATAGACATCCATTTCATAACTACCATTTTAATAATTCCTTATATTAAAGTTTTACTTCCACTGATTTTATCAATGATTCCTGTCTTTGGTCAAAATTAACTTCCCTCAATGTGACAATCTTACGAGTTACAATTACAGGTTAATTTCACATTTAATAATTAAAGACGTTTTTTAATAATATCAGCGACTCGAAATGCATTGGCATAAATTGTCCATGTATAAGGTACGCTTCCTCCAGTTGGCATAAAACTACCATCAGTTACGTAAAGATTTTCTGCATCATGCGCCTGACAATCTGCATTAAGTACAGATGTAGCAGGGTCATTTCCAAAACGGCAACCACCTGCAACAAGGTTTGGTGGTGGAGATCCACTCACACTAGAACGGATATTACTGGCATTCATTTGACGCAAAACTTGCTCAGACTTGTCTGCAAGATAACGACCAACTTTTAAATCATGGTCATGATAACCAAGTCGTATCTTTGCAACGGGGCTTCCCCATTTATCTTTCACAGAACTATCAAGGCTCACAAAACAATCATCAGTCGGCAACCAGTCATTAAAAACCTCAAAACGTAAGTATTTAGTATCAGCAAACACGGTTTTTAATCTCTGCTTGAGGGGTTTTCCCCATACCAGGTTTCCATTATCATCCCGTTTTTCACGATTAGCTTTACTAATGCCATTAGGATGACGAAATAGAAAGTCAATCACACCACCTTTAGCGGGCGAACCAAACTCCTTATCATCTATATAGTACCAATCTTGTAAATTACGATTAACAAATGGGCCGCGTTGTTTCATTGCTTGACCAAGTTCAGTATCAAACTGCTTGTAAGTAAATTCACCTGTCCCGGAACCACCAGCAGAAAAGAGCAGGTTTTTACCCACTTGCCCGGAATTGTTGGCTAAACCATTGGGGTGTTTAGGTCCGGTGGAGGCTAACAGCAAGCGTGATGTTTCAATCGCCTGGCATGCGACAACAAAGACCTTTGCACTGACTGATTGTTTTTTATTATCTTTGTTAAAATAATCTGCATTTGTTACCTGGCCGGATTGATTTGACACGAGCTTGTAGACTTTTGCATGAGCACGAATTTCGCAATTCCCTGTTTTCACTGCCTTATCAAGCAGTGCCGCACGCGAGCTACCTTTAGCTCCTGTTGAACAACCATAACTTCCACAAAAACCTGAATAGGCGCAACCATTACGATCCCCTTCTGCAATAGGCAGAATCGCTCTCGGGGTTGGTAATGGGTGCATATTTAATTCGCGGCAGGCTTTATCGATCAACCCACTTACTGCATGTTCGATTGTTGGTGGGTATGGAAAATCCGGGGTTGAACGCGGTTCTTGATATTGGTGCGGAATAACTTTACCTGAAATCCCAACAGCGGTTTCTGCCAGGGTGTAATAAGGTTCCATTGCCTCATAATCAATCGGCCAGTCAACGACGTTGGCTTCATTAATTTCACCGAACTCAGACCGTAACCGAAAATCTTTTGGTTTAAGCCGATAAAAATACCCACTCATGAAATTGGATGAACCACCAATACAATTTCCATTCCAGAAATCAGAACCACTTTCCAACGTAGACTCAGAACTCCATTTGTAAGAACCATCACTATTTTGTCCGTCATATTCTTCGAGGACATGCATTTCATCTTTCAATTCAGGCGTATAAACAGAACGCCGGCAACAGGCGAGTTCGTCTTTGAAAAAATCAGCTTCTGTAAACCATGGCCCTTTCTCAAGCACCAATACAGAATAGCCGGCTTCTGACAAAGTGAGCGCAACAGGACCACCACCTGCACCACTACCAATAATACATACATCAAAATCTTTCATTTTAACAAATAGTACCTTTTATTTTCCGGTGGCAAAGGAAAGCCCGGAATATGTTCAAGCCACTGCCAGCCAACTTTATTGGTATTGCCACCATAAACGGGATCAGCAATTAACGCTTCAAAAATGTATAACAATATTAATGACAACCACCTGTCACCTGCATTGCTAGTGACAATAGACTGTAGTACCTCTTCTTTATTACTGTTATTTAATTGGTGAAATGAATGTTTAAACATTTCAATAGAAATATCATTTATCCATCCTACACCGTCATGCATAAATTTTTTATCTGCATCATCAAAATCAGGCAATTCAAGGATAGATTTTAAATAACCGGTGGCATTAATGTCATCCGCACCGGGGGACTGTGTATCTTCAGGAAATAAATGATTTTGAACCGAAGAAAAAGTATTCCAGGGAGCTTGTTCTGAAAGTGATGCCTGGCTGGCATTCGTTGTAGAGACTGAACTACTATTATCACAGCCAGCAACCAGTACAGCCGCCGGGATGATACTAACTGCCTTAAGAAAATATCGGCGGCTTTGCCTTAACTCAGCACGATACTGCAAACCTTCGGGGAGCGATTCATCCCATTGACGAAATAATTTTCTGATAAATTTTTTACGCATAGTTCCTTAACTTATTCTACTTTCCACTTATTAACAAAGTCATAAAACTTATTAACAGAATAACGCTTATTACAAGGAAAATCAGCAGTATTTTTCAGTGCAGGTATCAGACTATTTTTGTCGGATACATACAGAAATAAGGGGCCGTCACATTACTTGCAAGTTAGGTTAAAACTCAAACCCGATGAATACGAAGTGTCAAATAAAGTGGAAGACGGTTCACTCTGGCCCCTTTACTCTCTATTTTTCAATAGGTCATCATATGGCACCAAAAATCTTACGCGTATATGTTACTTTTGCTACAGAAAATACTTGTGGCTCCTCGTGATATATTGGGCCTGGGCCTGACCACGTCTTACCATTACTCTCTGAGGAAAAGAGCCTTGTCTATCAGGTCCAATATTATTGATTCTGATATCGCATAGTTCCCACACTGAGGCATATCGTCATTAGAATGGTAGTGCAAACAAGGTATTTCATGTTAATAATTGATAACAGAAGTTAATCACTAAATCAGGGATGGGCAATGCCCTTCTGCCTGTTTAACTATATTACCTATTGTTTCAAATATTTATATACAATTTCACGGCATATTATTTAGATTATCAGTAAATACTAATTTTTATTAATATTGACCCAGATCAAAATTATTCATAACTGGCCATCATACCCTTCATTTGTATTTTTATTATCTGGCAACCTGGAGATATAACATGCACGTAGAAGACAAAATTATGGCTGGCAACGTCGGCAAAACAGTATTGATTCTTGTC
>JAADHQ010000120.1 GCA_013151795.1 Gammaproteobacteria bacterium
AGCTGACGCACCTGAAATGTTACTGCAGGTTGCGTCATGTGCAGTGTTTCTGCCGCCTTGGTAAAACTGAGAAGGCGTGCAACAGTATGAAAAACTTGTAATCTACGATCTGCCATGAAACATCTCTTATGCTAAATTCAGGAAGGCGGCTATATTAACAAAAATTAACATAAAATAAAATTATACCCCCAAAATAAATTGAATTTAAATTTTCATGGCTGTTTTTTTATTAATTATTTATTGAATTCAGTGTCTTATACATCACTGCATAATATAACACCGGGATAACCAACAAGGTCAGGACAGTCGATACCAGGATACCAAAGATCAGGGAAATCGCCAGACCACTAAAAATCGGGTCATCAATAATAAACAGGGCCCCTAACATTGCCGCCAAACCGGTCAGTACAATTGGCTTCGCCCTAACGACACCGGCCTGAATAACCGCACGCTGAAAATCGACCCCCCGACCCAGTTCATCATTAATAAAATCCACCAGCAGGATAGAATTGCGCACAATAATCCCTGCCAGAGCAATCATGCCTATCATCGAGGTTGCTGTATATTGCACCCCCATTATTGCATGCCCTGGCAATACGCCAATAATAGTCAGCGGTATTGGTGACATAATAATCAAGGGCACACGATACGAACCAAATTGTGCAACGACCAGCAAATAAATCATCAACAATCCAACAGAATAGGCTATACCCATATCCCGAAAGGTTTCATAAGTAATTTGCCATTCACCATCCCATTTCAGAGCATAGTGATATGGGTTAACCGGTGTATTGATCAGGAACTGGTCTAGCGGCTTACCTTGTATTATTTTCTCTTCCTGTAATTGTGCATAAATATCAAACATCCCATATAACGGGCTATCCAGCTCCCCTGCCATGTCGGCAGTAACAAACACAACAGGCATCAGATCTTTATGATAAATACTGGTATCCCTTGTTGTTTTTTCTATGTGAACAATTTCAGCCAGAGGAATCATATTTCCACTGCTATTACGCACCATTAAATCAAGAATATTATCTGCAGAAACTTTACTGGAAACCGGCAACTCCAGACGCACCGGCAGTGGGTATTTCACATTCCTGCCATGCAAATAAGTTACATCCTCACCTTGCAGAGCGGTATATAACAATTCGGCCACATTCGCCTGACTCACACCCAGCAATGCTGCCTTTTGTCTATCTACACTTACAATTAATTTATTGGCATTTGCCTCAACACTATCATCGATAGAAACAATATCGGGAGTCTTTTCAAATACAACACGTACTTTTTTTGCAATATCTCTCTGCCCTTGATAATCCAGCCCATAAATCTCGGCGACCAATGGCGACATTACGGGTGGCCCAGGCGGGACTTCTACCACTTTTATATTTGCCCCCATTTTTTCACCTATGAGCTGCAATGCCCCCCGTACAGACTGGGCAACCTCATGACTACTTTTATCCCGTTTCGACTTATGCACAAGATTTACCTGTAAATCACCTGCGAAAGAGTCTTTACGTAAATAATACTGTCGGATTAAACCATTAAAGTTAATCGGCGAGGCGGTGCCTGCATAGGCCTGGTAATCGACCACTTCTTCAACCCCGGAAAGATAATGTCCTACCTCTCTCAATACTGCTGCCGTGGCTTCTACCGTACTCCCTTCAGGCATATCTACCATTACCTGAAATTCAGATTTATTATCAAATGGCAACATCTTTAACACCACCGACTTATTAAAAGCCAGTGCAAACGATGCCATAATCAATATCAATATCCCTGCAAGCAACAACCAGCGTTTTGTGCGCCCTCGCTGACCTTGCAGGAACGGCATCATGACCCATGGAAAAAACTGCTCGAGCCATTGCTGCATTTTTGAATCATGCATTCCAGTATGATGAACCTTCGCTAACATCTTGTATGTCAACCAGGGTGTCACTACAAAGGCAACCATTAATGAAATCAACATACCAATACTGGCATTGATAGGAATAGGGCTCATGTAAGGTCCCATAAGCCCACTGACAAACGCCATGGGCAACAAGGCTGCAATGACTGCAAACGTGGCCAATATAGTCGGACCACCCACCTCATCAACTGCAGTCGGTATTGCATCCAATAATGTTTGTTTCCCCATCTGCATATGGCGATGAATGTTTTCAACAACCACAATAGCGTCATCAACCAGTATGCCAATCGAGAATATCAATGCAAAAAGTGAAACGCGGTTCAAGGTGAAACCCCATGCCCACGATGCGAATAAGGTCATTGCCAGCGTAACCACCACCGCCACACCAACAATAATGGCTTCGCGCCAACCCAATGCAAACAAGACAAGCAACACCACGAACATAGTCGCAAACGCCAGCTTACCAATCAGCGTTTGTGCTTTTTCATTTGCCGTTTCACCATAATTTCGCGTCACTGTCACATTGACATTATCAGGAATATAAATACCTTTAAGATCATTAACACGCTCTATTACCTGCTGCGCAATTTGTACGGCATTGGTGCCCGGTTTTTTTGCCACCGCAATAGTAACTGCAGGAAACTCACCTTTCGATTCAATATTTTTATGTGAAGCCGCGGGCCCTGTTCCAAACCACACATAGCTTTCCGGTTGATCTGTCGATAATTGCACATTAGCAACATCCGATAAATAAACTGGCCGGCCATCATACAAACCGACAACCAATGATTTAACATCATTTGCAGAAACCAGAAAACGACCTGCCTGTACAGGGATCGCCTTATTGTGATTAACAAGAAAACCTGCATTCTTCGATTGATTAGCGGCAATCAAACTGGCCTTAAGCGCATTGATCGACAAGCTGTAAGCTGCCATACGCTGCGGATCAATCAATACATGCAACACGCGATCAACCGCCCCCAACGTATAGATATCACGGGTTCCTTTAACTTTTTTTAATTCCGCCTCCAGTGCGTGTGCTACCTGCTGCAAATCTGAAACAGCATAATCCGGATCATCAGCCCATAATGTCAGGCTAACAATCGGTACATCATCAATACCTTTCGGTTTTATAATAGGTTGGGCAACCCCAAGATTAGCGGGCAACCAATCCTGATTAGAATAAATTGTATTATATAAACGGACAATGGCATCAGTACGATCTTCACCTACTTTATACTGAACCGTTAACACTGACATACCAGAACGTGAAACTGAATAAACGTGCTTAATACCTTCTATTTCCGTCAGCACCTGTTCAGCAGGTATGCTAACAAGCTGCTCTACCTCTTCGGGGCTAGCGCCCGGAAATGGAATAAATACATTCGCAAAAGTAACATTGATCTGCGGTTCTTCTTCTCTGGGGGTGATCATCACTGCAAACAAACCCAGAAGAAAACCAACCAATGCTAATAATGGAGTGATTTCTGAAGTCAGAAATTTTTTAGCAATAGCACCTGATATTCCTAACCGTTCAGACATGTCTGCCTCACTGCGCCTGTTGTGATTTCAATAAACCCATTGCGGCAAATGGATCCAGTAATACTTTCTCCCCTTCACGCAGCCCTGATAAAACCAGCACCCTACCGCCTGTTTTGTCTCCAGGACGTATCTGCCTGAATGACACAGTCCCGTCATCACGCTGAATATAAACACCACTAACTTCACTACGAACTACAACTGCATTTAAGGGAACGGTTATTTGCTGGTCTTTTCCAGTCACCATACCAATCTTGATGGTCATTCCCGGATATAAATCACCCAGTTCAGCAGGCAATTGCAAACGCGCACGAAAAGTATGCGAATGTTCATCCGCATAAGGGAAAATTGTCATATCTTTACTGTCTATATTTCGAGGCACTTGTCCCGGGAGATAAACAAACATAGCCGGCTTCTGGCGAAGATAGGAAATCAGGTCTTGAGGAATATCAACCGTCGCACGTAAATGATCAAGTGACAACCCGGTCATCAAAGGCTGGCCCGGGCGAACACTCTCACCTTCTTGCACAAAACGTTTTACAACAATACCGCTATAGGGTGCCCGGATAACCGTATATTGCCATTGTTCTGTTGCCTCAATAACACCTGCACGCATTACATTTAATCTGGCTACCGCTCCCTTATAGGCTGTTTTTGCTTTATCAAGAACCGACTTTGAAACCAGTTTCTTTTTATAAATATCCGTTACCCGACTATATTCTTTCTCTGCCTGATCAAGGTTAACCTGTGCTTCCTTCACGCTGGATTGGGCCTTGTTTAAACGTGATTTCTGCTCCTTATCATTAAGACGTAAAATCACATCGTTTTTCTTTACATAATCGTCAACATCAAAATGAACGGATGTAATCTGGCCGCTTGTTTGTGCGGATATTGTTGATTGATTTACCGCTTCAATCACACCGTTAAAAAACCGCATTCTATCAACAGGTCCGGACTTGACAACTTCGACTGGAATATTAACCTGAGCCAATACGGGTACTTGAATTAGCACACCGCATAGACACCATATCGCTATTTTATACTTAAACATATCCAGTCCTTTTTCAAGCAATGATCAATACGATATTGTCATAACAGCCAAAATACAGCAAGCAGACTATCACATCTATAATCTACATTTATACTCTGGTGGACTCTTGTGATATTGCATCATTTATATGCGCAATAAATTGAAAAATGCTGGATATATCGATTTAGGTGACGCCAGGAATCCAGGATATAAATTCCAATGGCCAGGCTCGCTTTTCCGGATTCAGGATCAAGTCCGGCACAAGCTTTTTTTGACCAGGAACCCTGTTATTCCAGTAACTTACTGAATGCAGGATATAACATAACGACATTTAATTAACAGGGCAGTAGCTAAAGTTAGACATCACACCTGGAATACGCCAACAGCGGATTGCAGGCGCGTAACCAGGCCATTCAACTGCTCACTGGATGAAGCAGTTTGCTGCGTACCCGCCGCCGCCTGCTCAGTCGATTCACTAATAGAATGCACACTTCTGTTTATTTCTTCTGCTACTGCACATTGCTCTTCAGCAGCACTTGCGATCTGAGAATTCATTGAATCAAGCGTCATGACTGCACCTGATATTTCAGCGAGCGCCTCTGCACCATGCTCAACCTGCTCACTACTGCTTTCGGCCTGACCTTTAACTTCCTTCATTATACTAACAGCGGAAACTGTATTGGATTGCAGCGTCTCAATCATACTCTGGATTTCTTGCGTAGACTGCTGGGTACGGCTGGCCAATGTTCTGACCTCATCCGCAACCACGGCAAAACCACGACCTTGTTCGCCGGCTCGCGCAGCCTCAATAGCCGCATTCAATGCAAGCAGATTAGTTTGCTCAGCAATTCCACGAATAACATCCAGCACAGTACCAATATTATCTGAATCAGTTCTAAGACTGTCCACGGCGTCGGCCGCTTCTCCAATATGCCCGACTAAAGAATCCAGCCCACCAATTGCCTCAGTAGCAACAAGCGCACCATCCTGAGCCTGGGAACGCGCATGCTTGGATGCCTCAGCTGCCTGTTCTGCATTTCGAGCAACCTCCTGAAAGGTACTGGTCATCTGGTTCATGGCTGTCGCTACCTGCTCGGTTTCGGACTGCTGACTTTGTAAACAAAAATCCGTTTCATCACTAACTTGCTTGAGCCTTGTTGAGGCCTCTTCAACCTGATGTGTCGCACCATTGATCTCTTCGAGCGTTGACTGCACATTCTCAGCCATCCTGTTCATATCCTTACCAATAGAGCCGATTGTATCGTCACTGTTAAGCTCACACCGGGATGATATATCCCCCGCAGCCAATGCCCTGGACATTCTGGCAATAGGCGCAAGTTTTTTCAGTAACATAAAATTGACAATCAATATATTAACTACCGTCACTAAAAAACCGGCAACAATAGAAATAACCAGAAAGGTCGTTTCCTGAGATGACGGAATATCCAGCATAGATTGAATTACAAACGGGAACACAAAACCAATCACCAGACCAACTGCTAAAAATGACATAAACAGTCTACGTACGATGCCTGCATTACCCATAATTTTTGCTAACGCTTTTGTTGCCATAATGTTTTACCATGCAAAATTATTGATGTCTTTGCATACTAACGACACATTTCAGAAAAACATTAGCCTGGGCAGCCCAACCTACACCAGGTTAATAAGGTATACCTGGCCATATGCAATATATACCCTATAAAAACAATAGGTTACAAAATTAATCCGTGTATTTTATGCATTACGACTCAACATATCATTTTTATTTCTTTAATATATAAAGTTCATTTAACATTTTCCGTCCAGTATTATGCGTGTTCAAACACACCGTTTTATTAAACACTATCATCGAAAAAATAACGGCTATGTCTGACATTACAACCCAGATAGCCTGTACAGCTGAACATCAAAGTAGTACAGAAGAAATCAATCGTACTGTCGAAACCATTAACGACATCAGCAACCTCTCTGCCAGCACTGCTAATGATGTAACCACACCCGACTCCGGGATCACTGAAATAAAGGCACGTCTGAACAACTCCGCAAGTCAACTCAGGATTTAACCCATTAAAAAGCCCCGTACCTTTACGTAAAAGTACGGGGCTTTTTAAATAAAAAACACTGCCAATATCCCGCTTACTCGTCATTCCTGAGAAGATAAGACAGTCCTGATTTCAGGTTTATTCTACTTAATAATCATGTAAATCGCTGTACCTTAAGTCTTTAAACGGATCTACACCATTATTAACGGGACTACTGTAATAAAATAATAAATATCAGATGCTTATTTCTTCGTTACTACCGCAGACAATGCATCCTCTATTTCACCAGGCGCGCACATAATGGATGCAAAGCTGTTGCTTCCCATCATACTCAGATCAGGGAAACTCAACGCAATTCTAAACTCTGCCTGTAGAGACAATACCTTTTTACCTGAAACCAGTATTTCATATGGCAAATGAGTAGCCGATTTAACTTTTGCAAAATCTATACGTTTCATTATGTATTCATCCCCACTGCATTCATCCGTCAATGCTACGCCAAATACAACTTCATCCTTCCCGGGTATATCGACACGGTATACTTTTGATGTGCCGCCCAAGCCTTTTTTCAACCCGCTCTCAACGGCTGCAACAGCATCTTTATGGCTGGAAAATACCGCCAGGTCGTAAGGCTCATCAAAATAAGGCATTAGCCACTTATAGTGATATTCCCGAAGATCCTCTGCTGTAAGACCTTCCGCACCAAAGTCTCTAATCTTGCCTAATGCTTTTTCCAACTGAGCGCTTATTGCGACCAGATCACCTTTCATGCGGTAAACATTTGCCATATAAACCGGATTGGTATAAACAACCTGCACCTCATTTCCCGCCTTTGTGACAGCCACTCTTTGCACTGCTCCATAGCCACCATTTTTTGATGCCGCTGCATTTTTCTTCAATGCATCATTGGTAACAATAATAATGGTGGTATTTTCATAGGGAACATACTCACCAGCAATATCAAAACCCGCACTTTTTAATGCTTCTCGCGTATCATTTAGAATTTTTTTATACTGCCCGGATTGTTGTGACGCAAGCACATGTGGTTTTAGTTTTACATCAGCAATAACGAACTGCGCAGTCATCATTGTCATAACAAATAAAAGTGATAATATTTTTTTCATAAAAAATCTCCAACCAGGATAACAAAAAAAAAGGTCATGCTTTTACATGACCTTTTTTGTATCAAAGAAAAACCAGCGGTTTCTCCCTAGAACGTCTTACCGTAAGCGACACCAAAGGCATTTTGACTCATGCCGATATTAGCATTACCCGCCCCTGCACCTGTCCCGTTGACAGTATTATCAAATGCATGCAAGTAATATCCAGATAACTCACCACCACCCATGTTCATAGTGAAACCTAAAGTCAG
>JAADHQ010000046.1 GCA_013151795.1 Gammaproteobacteria bacterium
CGTCGGGTGCCCTTTCTTTTGGGTTCTTTTCTTTGGGCAAGCAAAGAAAAGAATCACGGCTGACGGGACGGGCCCCGGCCCTTCAAACTAAACTCACCTACCTAAACAACAGGAAACTTATCCTGACTCAGCAATACCCCCCACCCATCCAAACAACAGAAAACTTATCAAAAAAAACACATAAAAAAAGCCGCCCGAAGGCGGCCTTTCAAATCCAGTATAAAAGGATCCCTTACGCAGTAACCATACGATAGTTCCGTAAGCTTTTAGCGTAATCCTGCAATACCTTAATACCTGTCTCTTCCGCCTGTGCACACCAGTCTTTTAATGCTTGTACCAGTGTTTCATGACTTGATGCAGCTCGATCCCACACTTCCTGTAATTGCATACGGAATTCGTATATGGTCTCCAGTTCCTGATTTGAGCCCAGTACTTCTTTCAGCTCTGATTTTGAAACATCATCCATTTGTGTTGGTTCACGAACCAGTAATCCACGGGCCTTGCGTAATGCTTTTTTACAAGCACCGTCTTCACAATTTTGCTGGCTCAACACTGGCAACGTAACCTGTTTGGCATAATTGGCCATCACGTGCAACCGGTTAGCAAAAACAGCCTTGATTGTTTCAAGATCAATTGTATCTTTACTCGCATCCATATGCGGTTTAGGTGCAACTTTTTTCACTTTAACCAAACCAAATGTTGATAAAATCTTGATGTACATCCAGCCAATATCAAACTCCCAGGGTTTCATTGAGAATTTTGCAGAACTCGGGAATGCGTGATGATTGTTATGTAACTCTTCACCACCGATCCAGAATGCAACTGGCCAGAGGTTGGTTGCAGCGTCCTGTGTTTCGTAATTACGATAACCCCAGAAATGCCCCAGGCCATTAATAACACCAGCAGCATGGAAAGGAATCCAGATCATTTGTATTGCCCAGATCGCAATACCGATAACACCAAACAATGCAATATCAAGCGCAAGATTCAGCCAGATACCACCTTGTTTGAAACGGGTGTAAATATTATTTTCAACCCAGTCATCAGGTGTACCGTGACCAAAGTCATCCAGTGTTTCCTGTTTATGAGCTTCTGCCTTGTACAAGCCAACACCATCCCAAAGCACCTTGTTAAGGCCCTCGATAACAGGGCTATGTGGATCATCTTTAGTCTCACACTTGGCGTGATGTTTACGGTGAATAGCAACCCATTCTTTTGTCAGCATGCCCGTGCTCATCCATAACCATAAGCGACAAATGTGGGATAATACCGGGTTCATATCCAGTCCACGATGAGCCTGATGGCGGTGCAAATAAACAGTGACACAGGCAATAGTGGACTGCACAAGTACAAGCACGACTAGCGCTACTTGCCATTTAGGCAAACCCAGTAAACCCTGGTCCAGAAGTGTAAGAATTTGATCAAACATAAAATACTACTCTCTATAAAATAATTAACCTTTAAAACGAATACATAATTCGAGCATTGTTTATAAGGAGACTATAAAGTAAAAAGGGGCTGTTTGTCCAGTCTCACTTTATATTGAACCCACTTGCTTTTCTTTAAAATCAATGACTTCCATTATATTTTATGGGTTATTTGGTAAGTATTAATATTGTGCCCGCTGCCTGCAAAATCAAGCCCTCGTCAGAACCAGATTGCCAATAACGTCCATTTCACAATACCACCCGGTGGCGACATAAGTTGTTGCAACTGCCTCTGTAATCAATAAAGGCCCTCTTATAACCTCGCCTGTTACCATTTCATCCCGTTTAATCACCCTTTGTTCTCCAGGATTCCTTTTTACCTCATTAGGCATTTCCACTTGCTCACTATCATGCATACGGATATCAACGACAGGCCCTGTGACAGCTACCCTGACATTCACCAGCTCAATCAACTCATCCAGATCGTGTCCATAGGTCTGCTTATGCATATGATGAAACTGCTGCTGACAAACTGAAAAACTGCTGTCATTCATCTCATAGATAACATTCAAATAATAGGATTGCCCCACATAGCGACAATCCATTGAATACTTGATCACTATATCGGCCTTATTCACACCTTCCTGAAGTAATTCACCCACCCCTTTTTTGACCAACACCTGATATAAAACCTTTATTTTTTCATGTGTTACGGTATTTATTGGCTGAGTCACTGTTCGCGAATACTGACGCCCGGGTGGTGTCACCAACATACCAAAAGCTGATAAAACTCCACCAAAAACCGGCACCATAGCCTTGCTCATTTGCATTGCATCTGCCAGCGCGCACACATGCAGACCTCCTGCCCCACCAAAAGACATTAATACATATTCACGAGGATCAACTCCTCGTTGCAGTGAAATAACCCGCAAGGCGCGCACCATATGTTCGTTTGCTAATCGCACAATACCTTTTGCGGCCTGCTTAATACTGCATTGCAATGGCCCGGCTACGCTTTTCATGGCCTGCTCAGCTACCTTGAGATCAAGTTGCATCCGACCACCCAGAAAGGCATCCGCCCTGATACGCCCGAGAATAAGGTTGGCATCTGTAACCGTAGGCCGATTGCCACCGAGGCCATAACAGGCAGGCCCCGGCGATGCCCCGGCTGACTCAGGGCCAACATGCAACAAACCACCCGCATCAACAGTTGCCATCGAACCGCCGCCGGCACCGATGGTATGCATGTCTACCATGGGTACAGCAACCGGATAACCTGCAACCTGCCCTTCCGATGTCAGTCTGATATCACCATCGATCAGGGCAACATCTGTTGATGTGCCACCCATATCAAAAGTAATTAATTTATTAAGGCTAATTTGCCTGCCTATAAATTGCGCCGCCTTGAGGCCGCCCGCAGGGCCCGAAAGCAACATATTAACGGCCCGTTCACTGGCCTGTTTAGCACTGATGGTACCTGCAGAACTTTGCATAACCGACACGGTAGCCGGCTGTACATTGCTTTCCAGCCGCTCAAGATACCCCTTCACCAATGGCCCTACCCAGGCATTTAGCCAGGTTGCCATGCCGCGTTCATATTCCTTGTATTCCGGTAATACCAGCGATGAACAGGACACAAACACATCATCAGGCATAACATCGGCCAGGCTTTTTTCAACCTCTGGGCAAAGATAGGAAAATAAAAGATTGATTGCGACAGCATCAGGTTTTATTTGTTTAATTCGGGAAACAAGCACTGCCAGCTCATCACTTTCAAGTGGCTCAAGTATTTTACCTTCGTAAGAAATTCGCCCACCTGTTTCCAGACAATAATCTGCCTCAACAGGTGGATAGACAAAAGCAGGCTGCAGGTCATAAAGACGCTGCCGGGCCTGGCGGCCAATTGTCAGCATATCCTTGAATCCGCGATTGGTAATAAAGACTGTTTTTACGCCCTTGCCTTGTAATACTGCATTGGTTGCTACTGTCGAACCATGGACAATATGCAAACCTTCCAGTGAAATACCAAGATCAGCAATGCCTTGTAAAATAGCACGCTCGGGGGCATCGGGAGTGGATAAACACTTATGATAGCGTAACTGGCCTTTTGCATAATATACAAAATCAGTAAAGGTGCCGCCGGTATCAACACCCAATAGTGATAACGCAGTTTCGTCCGGATCGTTTGGCTTCATATAAGGCCTTGTCAGCTCGTTCTATCAAGTCTTCTGCACTATCACTTACGTGACCACATGCCAGACCCTGACTCAAAGTAATCGTAATCGGCTGTCCATTTGCATTGATAGGAGACGAGCCTACATGAACACGAACCCGCTCCGCAATCAATTGCGCCTGTTGAAGATTTTTATTCTTCAGCAGGATTATGAATTCCTCGCCACCATAACGACCAACAATATCCACATCTCGCAAAGCCTGCCTGATGCGGTTGGCCACATCCTTAAGGACATAATCTCCTGTTAAATGGCCATACTGATCATTGACGTTTTTAAAGAAATCAAGATCAGCCATAATCACATAAAGCGAGCCTGAATGATCATGTAGTTCAAGCAAACCCTTAACCAGATTATTCTTGATTATTTCCCGTGTTGGCAGGCCCGTAAGTGAATCAGTATTAGCCTTATGCATCAGTTGTAATTGTTCTGTCTGCAAATGTTTGAGTGATGTCTGCAGGTCATTCACCTGGGTATGGTAATAAGCCGTTATGGCCAGCGACATATCCAGATTGGAAATCTTCAAGACATAACTCATTAAGTCCATGCGTTCTGCATCATCAGAACATACTTCACATACCGCCGCGATCATCAACTCCTGCAAAGCCCGGTAGGCACTCTGATACAAGCTCAAGGGCACGCCTACCTGCACATGAATCCAGCCTATCCGTAGACGGTCTTCAAAGTATTCCATCGAACCGAAATCAATACCGAGCGTATCAATGTAATGTGCCTGCGTTCGTTTAAGCGCCGACAAATCAAAGTTTCCATGTAAAATGATTCCCTGAAATTCAGACTTTGTCGACATTTGCTCATAAAAGCCGTCAATGATTTGCTTCTGTTTGCAGCTCAATATCTTTTGCTGAAAAATAACCGCAAGAGCCGCCTGCGCCTCTCCCATATCCATTAATTTCAGACGGGTGGCTATGGCTCTTTTATCAAAACCAAAAACTTCACAATAAGGAAAATTTTTACTCATGGGTGGATCTTTACACTCCATAATTTGCTAATATCCTTTCTGTCAAAAACTCATAATCAGCCGTTTATATGCCAGAATTACCTGAAGTTGAAACCATGCGCCGTGGCATTGAACCACACATACTTAATGAGACTATAATAACAATTATAGTACGCGAAAGGCGCCTTCGTTGGCCTGTCAGCAAACAATTTGACGCGCAAGCCCCTGGAAGTAAAGTACAACAAGTTCAACGACGCTCAAAATATTTACTTGTTTACACAAGTAAAGGCTGCATCATTTTGCATCTGGGCATGTCCGGCAGTCTTCGTATTCTTGATGTAAACACCCCCGCTGAAAAACACGACCATGTTGATATTGTGTTCAGTAATAACAAAATAATACGCTTTCGTGATCCTCGCCGTTTTGGTTCTGTTTTCTGGACGCGCGCCGACCCTTTAAAACACAAATTACTGATCAAACTCGGGCCTGAACCACTCGATGAAATATTTTGCCCGGAACTCTTATTTAAAAAAAGTCGGGGAAGAAAACAAAACATCAAAACCTTTATAATGAACAGTCAAATCGTCGTCGGCGTAGGTAATATCTATGCCTGTGAATCCTTATTTCTGGCAGGCATCCACCCCACTACTGCTGCCGGAAAAATATCAAAAAAACGCCTGGAAATTCTCGTTGAAACAATCAAGGATGTACTCAACAAAGCCATCAAAAAAGGTGGCACAACCCTGAAAGATTTCACCCAGGCTGATGGCAACCCTGGTTATTTTGCCCAATCATTAAATGTTTACGGGCGTGAATCTGAACCCTGCAATGTCTGCAAAAAACCGGTAAAAAAGATCACCCAGTGCCAACGTTCCACGTTTTATTGCCCCGCATGCCAACGATGATCGCTTATATTTACATACAAAACAAATGGTTAACACGGCTGCCAAGTAAATGTTATGATACCGGCCGAATTCAATCAAGTGAGATAGCAACATGGATATGAAGGAAATGATGGGTGAAGACTTTAGTGCTTGCGCCTCCAATGCCCCTTATGCTTTACAGGTTCTGGGTGACAGCATGGAACCGGAATTCAAAGATGGCACTGTCATCATCGTTGACCCGGCCATTCCTCTACACCACACGGCTTATGTGATTATCGACTATAAAGGTGAAACCACCCTGCGACAATTTATTGTCCGCGAAGAAAAACACTACCTGATCGCACTGAATGATAACTACCCTGAAATACTGATTGAAGAAGAATACACTGTCCGCGGCATTGTTTCGCAGCAGGCACGCAGCCGTAAACTAGGCATTAAAAAAGCGATTCATTATTTAAGATAACGATTACTTGCAATCAAAAAAATGGAAAATATACTCCGTTTAAACAAGAAAAACCCTTAAATTAATCACAAGAACTCTCTGCGGTAAAACGATTTTGGCTGCCACCAGAACTGGCAACAGCATTCCATTAAAAACTAACTAACACTGCTCCCAGGGCAACCCTCTGTAACGCCAGCCGCCTACCGTACTACGTTGATGATTTTCATCTATTTCGCCTTCAAAGCCTTCATCGACATTGTAAACATTATCGATACCAGACTCCATCAGTTTACAGCCCGCTTCTTTCGAACGTTTTCCACTCCGGCAAATCAGGATAATCGGCGCGCAATGCTCACCGGGTTCACATGACATCCCGCCCAACATAAGCTGACGGATCTCGGTAACAAAATTCGGGTTCACTACCCAGTCCGGCTCATCTATCCAGGCAACATGAACCGCACCTTTAGGGTGCCCCACAAATAAAAATTCCATTGAAGACCGCACATCGACCAGAACGGCACGATGATCCTGCTGAAACATATCCCAGGCTTTTTGCGGGGTCAGGCTCTCTGGTATATCACGTTGATCATTCATCATAAGATAATAGCTGATGAACCAGACTTAGGCGAATGCCAATATTACCAAATGTTCTGTCCGGGGTTTTTCCGCATCCAGGCAGTTGGCTCTTAATTAAACTCAGGCGACTTCATCACCCTGCAACTGCTTGTATTTTTCCATCAACTCATCCTGACTCTCTACACGATCAGGATCTTTGGGAATGCAATCAACCGGGCAAACATCAACACATTGCGGTGTATCATAATGACCAACACATTCCGTACACAGGTCAGGATTGATTTCATAGATCTCATCACCCTGAAAAATCGCGGCGTTAGGGCATTCCGGTTCGCAGACGTCACAATTGATGCATTCGTCGGTAATTGTTAATGCCATTTTCCTCTCCTGACCCGGTTTAGGGCTTTGATACTCTACACATGACTATATTAGCGCATTCTTCTATTTAATGCAGCCATGACTTTCGCATGGACAAAATCACCAATATCACCACCTAAAGACGCAATTTCCTTAACCAGACTGGAAGAAATATAACTATATTGCTCTGCCGGGGTAAGAAACATGGTTTCTATCGTTGGAGCAAGCCGGCGATTCATGCCAGCCAGCTGAAACTCATACTCAAAATCTGACACCGCCCGTAAACCACGTAAAATAACCTGGGCATTATGTTTCTGGACAAAATCCACTAATAACGTATCAAAACTGAATACCTTAACATTGTCGGTATCCGCAAAGATTTCTTCCGCCAGGCCAACCCTTTCTTCGATAGTAAACGTAGTGGCCTTTGAAGTATTAGCTGTTACCGCCACAATAACCTCATCAAACAAACGCGCAGCACGATAAACCAGATCACTGTGGCCATTGGTGACCGGGTCAAACGTGCCCGGATAGATAGCGGTAATTTTATTCATTTTTCAACCTGACTCGCCTGAAGCAGGTAATAGTTTACCTGACCGGCCTGTTTATTTTTTAACATTATCCAGCCTTCTGGCAATTCAGGATCACACAGCTCGCTTTCCTGCTCCAGATACAACAAACCTTTTGGCTTAAGACACTGACAATCATACAGTTTTTTTAAACACTCAGATACCAGGCCTTTACCATAAGGTGGGTCCAGAAAAACAAGATCAAGCGTTTCAGGAGACAAACCGGAAATAAAATTCATGGCATCAGACTGATTTATCTCGCTTTTGCTCTCCAATTTCAATAAATCGAGATTAACCCGCAATGATTGATACACGCGCGCATCACGCTCAACAAATATCACCTTACCCGCCCCTCTCGACAAGGCCTCAAA
>JAADHQ010000042.1 GCA_013151795.1 Gammaproteobacteria bacterium
AAACTAACTTAAGAGGCCCATCATTTGTCACTGCCGAGCTTTTGCCGGGATCAGTTATGCACCGTTATGCTAAGTTATTGAATATACGCAACGAGCGCCCCTATTAAGGTTAATTATTTCAATAACTTATTCTTTCATCAAGCATCTACGAACCAGACAATATCGGGGTCGGACCAAGCTAATCAATTGAATGCCAATATAAAAAGGCTCGAAATATGCCAATAATCTTGCTTAGAAGCACCTTTTTGGTATCAAAATGATTGCTTTAAGGAAGAAGCAATATGTGCGATGCACTCAGAGAAAATGAAGGAAGTTCAGATCCCCGATGAATAAATAGAATAAATAGGACACCCACCTTAAGAAAAGATAAACAGCACTACCGATCAAACAGTACTTACAACCAAAATAGAACATATTGAAAACGTAATTTACATAATTCCTAATAACCTGGCCCTAGTACCTCAAAAACCTGGCCCTGGAACCCCAATAACCTGGCCCTGGTACCTAATAACCTGGCCCTGGAACCTCAAAAACCTGGCGCTGGTACCTAATAACCTGGCCCTGGAACCCCAATAACCTGGCCCTGATACCTAAATAACCCCACAAGCTGGTTTTAGGGCTACAATAACCTGGTATTGCAAGCCGCTAAAGCCTGGGTATATAATTCGTAATAACCTGGTATTGCAATCCGCTAAAGCCTGGGTATATAATCCGTAATAGCCTGGTATTAGTAATCTACTAAAACCTGGTTGTTGTTATCAGTAAACGGATGTTTCATGTGGCTATATTTGAATAATGAAACTGCGAACAATTTAATGTTATATGAGAGATAGGTGGGATGAGTCGTGGCAAAAACAGAAAATCAACTACTTGTTGAAGCGCTTCAAAATGCCAGTGATGGTGCTATTGAGAATATTGTTTACCATAAAAACATAAAACCTAAACAACAAGCGTTACTTATCAAAAATGGTTATCTTAAAAAGATAATTAAAGGGTGGTATTTGCTTGATGCTGATTTGTCTGTACAAAAAACAGGTGAATCAGCGCTTTGGTATGAATCAATGTGGGTGTTTATAGAACAATATTTATCATCTCGTTTCGATGCCAATTATTGGCTCAGTTCAGAAGCATCACTGGATCTATTGACCGACAATAATTCAATGCCTGCCCAAATAGTTGTGTTTGTTATGAGTGATAAGGCTATATGGTCGGTGACAGATCTTCCAAACAATATGAGTGTTTGTGTTACGAATAGTAAGAATAGACCCGAAGGGTTAGTTATATTTCGTGGGTTAAATATTTATTCTCTTGAAAGTGCCATAGTAAATTCGACTCCTGTTTCATACAAAAATAATCCATTGAGTATGCAGATAGCGTTAAAAAACGCTAATTTTGACGCGCTGGCAGAGGTGTTAATAAGCTCAAGAAATACCGCCTCGGCTGGAAGAATCATTGGTGCATATGAAGTGTTGAGTATGAGAGCTGAGAGTGAAAAGTTAAAGGCGATTATGTCAGGTGCTGGGCTTGGGAAAATAAAAATTGTTGATCCATTCGATAAGCCACCTGTTCTGTTTGGAAGAATGATCAAGGAAGCAGCTAGTGCTACTCGAGTTAGAATTATGTGGCAACAAATGCGTCAAGGTATTCTAGACAGTTATGTAGGACAACATCCCGATTTCGATTTTAATGCAAGACCGATTGATGAAACACTGACTATGATTAATGAGGTGTATGTTCATGATGCATATAACTCTCTATCTATAGAAGGTTATAAAGTGACACCTGATTTAATTGAGCGTGTTAGTAATGGTGACTGGTCACCAGAAACAACTGAACGTGATCATGTGGCTAAAGATGCGCTTGCTGCAAGGGGTTATTATGATGCCTTTAATAAAGTTTTAGAATCGATCTCAGCTGTACGCAACGAAGAAGATCTAAACTTATTGATCGATGTAGGGATAACACAATGGTATACATCATTATTTAGTCCTTGTGTTGTTGCGGGTATAGTCAGAGCTAGTGACTTAGCAGGTTTCAGGAAAGGACCAATATATATTAGAAAATCTAAGCATGTTCCTCCTGCAAGTGAGCAACTGATGGATTGTATGACTGCATTGAAAGAGTGCATAGCAGAAGAAACGTCATTTCCCGTCAAAGCAATTCTAGGTCATTTTTTCCTTGGTTATATTCATCCGTTTATTGATGGCAATGGACGAACAGCAAGGTTTTTAATGAACTTCTTGTTTATTGTTGGCGGTTACAATTGGGTGATCATAAAACAGAAAACAAGAGATAAGTATATGGATACACTTGAGGCAGCTTCAGGTAATGAAAATGTTGTCCCATTTGTAGAGTTTATTCTTGCGACAATTCAGAAAGAGAATAGTGAGAAGGATTAATAAGATGAGATCATTGTTTAAATTAATATTTCAATTGTTTTCTGATGATAGATTTGAGTTGAAGCTACTGGTCATTTCAGTATTTATATTGGCATTTGCAGTAGCCATAAATATTGCTACACCTAGTATTTCAATATTTTTAAAATAGAAAGGGAATCAAATAATTGGTGACATAGGCCAATTGTTTATAATATAAGAGAAAGCGTAAAAGGGGTCAGTACCGAATGGCACTTACTTAAGCCCAAATATATTCAAAATAAATAGATAACGCCTTGAAAAATATAAAAAAGGCTGGCGTGATGGTAAAGTGATTGTTACCACACAAAACACAACCATCAGGAGTCGCCAGCCCTTATGAACACTAACCAGAAATCAAAACAAATACAACAAAAGATCCTGCAATCTTATGCTAATAAAGCACATAATGGGGGAGGTTCACTCCGACCCCGTTATTCCTTATGTTATAGGGTGATAAAAGGGAACGGTGACAGATCTAAATTATTCTCATTTGTCAGCGACCCCTTTTCTTCTCTTTTCTTCTTAAAAAAGGGTACTGCCCCCTTTTCTGCAAATCACCTGCACTTGATTCACATCAGTATAAAAATTTCATATTGTTATATAACATATGAAAAATGGATTAGTGTTTATTGTTCTTTCAATCATAATATTGAGAGATCTATTATGAAGAACAGGGGATTATTAATTTCAACTGCTGCATTGATAATGCTTTTGCTTAACACCATTAACTCATGCTGACCATGGTATGCAGGTATTGGTGCAGGCTCAACCAGCACAAATGCCAATGCATTTGATATGCATCCTAACCAGCAGTCTGATTACGCCCCTACTTCTACCAGTATTGATGATTCAGATACTGGCTGGAAGATATTTGTCGGTTATCAGTTCAACAGAAATTTCGCTATCGAGGTAAATTATGCCGAACTTAGTACATTTACACTTAATGCGGACATTACCATGCTCGGTATAGGCACATTACGTGACACATTGGAACCTGAGGCCGGGTGCATCTCAGGAGTAGTTGCAGAATTCTATCAGCGAGACAAGCCGGAAAGACTGTGTTGAGCTGAACTTCATCTGGAGGGGTGCAATAATGAAAAGGTACATCACCCACTGCATTGCATTTCAAGGTGTATCGTCTGTAATTCGTGAAACGGGCAATCGAGTGTCGTGCGCTGGAACCTCCGCTTTTCTAATCATGTTGTTGTGTGTCGCTCAGCCAGCGCGTGCAGAGTGGGTAGAATGGATCGCCGATGCCGAAGTGGGTTTACTTTACAACGACAATCTCAGTCAATCCTTTTTTGAGTCTGACGAAAGAAGTGATTCGGCATTTCTTCCTTCCACAGCACTAGGGCGCTACTACCAGCTAACGGACACAACACGCTTAAGGCTCACAGCTAATTTTTGGGGCAGGGCGTATAATACATTTGACCGCCTGAATTCAATAACTGGCGGTGTTACGGCGGGTGTGAGGCACAAATTTGGATTTGGCCCCGATGTTCCCTGGATCCGGGCCGATGCCTATGTGGGGTATAGGGATGTGCGTGACGATGCACGGGATGGCGTACTGTACACAATGGGCTTACGGGTGGGAAAACGGTTTACGCCGAGACTCGATGGCTCGCTCGGGTATGCGTACAGTGTGCGCAATGGAGGCGATGGCGAAGTGACAATGAAAAACACGATGTTTGGGACTAGCGCTGAGGTCTTTGACCAAAAGACCCAGGCGCTATCGCTTGAGGCCAATTTTCTGATCACCAGGGATGTGCTGTTGACTGCCGGTTATTCATATCAATATGGTGATTTCGATTCTATGTGTAGTGCAGCTAATTTTGAGACTGTCTGGGCTTCTGAAGATGTAAAGGCCGTCTCCGTCGATGGAGTTTTCGGCGGGTTTGTGTACCGCATTCGAGGTACAAGGAGTATTTCATCCCTTAATCTGAGCTACGCACTAAGCGGACATGCTTCTCTGAATCTGGGTTATCAGTATCAAAGTGGTAAGGGGGATGCCTTCGGCTATAACAGTTCCATTGTACAAGCAGTCTTTATGTACAGGTATTGAACACGGTTTAATGTGATGGGGCGAGATAATGAGTAAACTACAGAAGTGGTTTTTGGTTATATTTGTTCTTGGTAGCTCGTGGATTTCACCTCTGGTCAATTCGGCGACTCTGGTGGTCAGCGTTGTGGATGACAATGATAAAAAGGTCAGGGATGCCGTTGTTTACGCCGAGGCAGTAAAGAGTGAGCAAGTGGTAGATGCGGAAAACAAAAAGTCGATAATTGATCAGCGGGATAAGGAGTTTATTGAATATGTAACACCGGTCAGGCTTGGAACCGCTGTATATTTTCCCAACAATGACAATATACGCCACCATGTGTATTCCTTTTCACCGGCAAAGAAGTTTGAGATACCGTTGTATGCAGGTACACCTGCTGACCCTATTGTGTTTGATAAACCTGGTGTAGCCGTTTTGGGGTGCAATATCCATGACTGGATGTCAGCATATGTCTTTGTATCTAAAACACCGTACTTCCTGGTGACTGATGCCGATGGCAGGGCAACGATCAAGAATTTGCCTTCAGGTGACTATGATGTGCAGGTGTGGCATCCGAAACTGAAGGGATCCGGGAAAGCCACAAATCAACGTATTTCTGTCGGTAAGGACGGCAGTATATCTTTATCGTTTGTGGTGAAGCTAAAGCGTTTATGGAGCCCAAGGCGTGCACCCGCAATGTCCGTCGGAGGGTATTGATACTCGCATATGCAGTTCCACAGTTTTCAAACACGCCTTCTCGTATTCGTTCTCGGCCTGCTTGTGCTGGTGCAGTCATCAGTATTTTTCGCAGTAAATAAGGCCAACATCAATAACGCCCGCGTACAGATTGATGAAGCCCTGGAAATCACCGCAGGTGTATTCAAAAAGTCAATCAATGATCGTACCCAGCGCTTGCTGGAAAAGGCGCGTCTGCTTTCAGGCGATTTTGCATTCAAGCAAGCCTATGCTACCAGTGAACATGGCACAATATTGTCTGCATTGGAAAATCACCGGATCCGAATTGGCTCAGACTGGATGATGCTAATATCGCTGACTAATAATGTTATTGCCGATACACTGCATCCCGATCTGCATGGGGTCACCTTTTCTCTTCCTGAATTGATCAAGAACGTGATGGAAAGTGAATATGGCGAAACATCATCAATTGAGTTTGTCGATGGCATTCCATATCAAATGGTTGTCGTTCCACTTTTTACACCGGATCCAAGTGCCTGGATTATTATTGGATTTGTGATCGATGCCACTTTTGCAGCTGAACTGCAGGAACTCACAAAGTCGCATGTCAGCATCGTGAGCGGCAGACCGGGAGATAGCTTGTCCCTTGTTGCGTCAACATTAGCGAACAACTTGCAGACAACGCTCTCCAATACCCTCTCTGCAGTCTCCTGGGAGATAAACAAAAGCATTCCCCTGCGCATGGATAGCGCTGATTATGTATCGCTGGTTACGCCACTCTGGAATGATAAAGATAACTCCATTATTGCCGTTCTTCAGCGTTCACTTGATGAAGCCATGCAGCCATATATGCGCTTGCAGGTAATACTTATTGTAATATTCGTTTCCGGTCTGGCGTTGTCTCTGGTCGGTGGAGTTCTGATCGCTCGCACCGTTACACGGCCGGTACAAATCCTGGCAAGACATGCGCACAAGATTGAGGAGGGTGATTACACACATTACGTGGCTATTAAGCAAAAAGATGAACTTGGAGAACTGGCAGAATCATTTAATTACATGGTTAAGGGGCTCGCCGAGAGAGACCGGGTACGCAACTTGTTAGGGAAAGTTGTCTCACCGGCAATCGCAGAAGAGCTGTTAAGCAAGGAGATCAAACTGGGAGGCGAAGAGCGTGAGGTAACTATCCTCTTTTCTGATATTCGCAATTTTACTACGCTCAGTGAGCGCCAATCACCCCAAAGGCTCCTCACCCTGTTGAATACTTATCTAACAAAAATCGGTGAGGTTGTGGAAGCTAACGGCGGTGTCGTGGATAAATATATAGGGGATGCTTTAATGGCTTTATTTGGTGCTCCGTTGAATCATGATGATGATGCAACGCGTGCCGTTAACACTGCGATGGGGATGCATAAAACCCTCGGAGGGCTTAATGTCGATTTTGAGCAACAGGGTCTGCCAAAGCTTAACATTGGTATTGGAATAAATACCTCTGTAGTGGTGGTTGGAAATATGGGCTCTAATACGAGGCTGAATTATACTGTTATCGGAGACGGAGTTAATCTGGCGTCAAGGCTGGAAGGTTTGACAAAGAAATATGGTGTTGGCGTAATCGTCAGCGAATCAACTAAAGCAGATACTGCAGGATTTCTATTTCGCGAACTGGACAGGGTTTATGTTAAGGGTAAAACTGAAGCCCACACTATCTTTGAACCTGTCGCAAAGGAGGGTGAACTGGGCCACGCTGATCTGGAGGCACTGGATAGATACCACGAGGCCTTGAAACAGTATCGTGAACAGAATTGGGATCTTGCGAGAAAACACTTCCTGGCACTGCAGGCAAAATCCCCGGGCGACAAGATCTATCAAATCTATCTTGGTCGTATCGAAAAATTCATTAAAGCCCCTCCTGGAAGTGAGTGGGATGGAACGTTTACGCATAATGAAAAATAATTTGAAAGAGCCTGCCTAATCATAAAACTTCTTTAGAAGCCAGAAAGCGGCTGAATTAACTATGCGCCTTATACTATGGACCCAGGTTATCAGTACCAAGGAATTGAGATGCCCAGAAAGCCCCGCGTATACATAGCTGGTGTACCTTGCCATATCATCCAAAGAGGAAATAATCGACAAGTCTGTTTCTTTGCTGAGTAGGACTACCCGTTTTATCTGGAATGCTTAAAAGATGCGTGTGATAGATATAAGGTTAAAGTGCATGCATATGTACTCATGACTAATCATGTACATCTATTAATGAGTCCAGCTATTAGAGAGTCAACACGTTTCTCGGTGCCTTTAGGCAATAGCCAGTTCAAAGAGCAGATCGAACAGGCGCTAAATATAAAATTAGGGCAGGCTAAACTTGGTAGACCAAGTGTAGAAGAGGAAATGGCTATCTATTATATTTGAGAATGAGACTCATTTGTCACCGACCCCTTTAGTTCTTCTACAGGATACCCAGTAAAAGTTTCGCAAATGGGTAAACAACTGTGCTCTGACCCTTAGGATTTAGGCATCACGATTCATTTGTTTTTTGGTTTTGCTGGTTGCCTGTGCGGTGAATGGATCGTCTGGCCAGTAGTGTCGTTTGTATTTTCCCCGCAGTTCTTTTTTTACATCGTGATAAGTGGTTTTGCCAGAAGCTGTTTAAATCTTGTGTTACCTGCATTGGCTTACGTGCGGGTGATAGTAAATGCATCATCAGTTTGCACTGACCATTTAACAGGGTGGGCGTGTCGTATAAACCAAAAACTTCCTGGAGTCTGACGGCAAGTACGGGTTGCACCGGGTCGCTGTAATCAATGTTCACAGCAGAGCCGCTGGGTACGCTGATTCTCTCTGGCGCTAATTGCTTTATCAGTTGTTGCTGTTCCCAGCTGAGCTGATTTAAAAGCAGGCTATGACAATCCAGTTTGAAGCATTGCTTGAGGCTGTTTTCATTATTTAAGTAAGGTTGCAACCATTCATCCAGGGTGTCGCTCAGTGTCTGTTCTGAAAAATCGGGAAGAGGCTGATTAGTAAACTGTTTTTTAGCTGCTGGGTTGTTATTAAGATGGTGGTTAATAAATTGCACGCGTTGTTTTAGGTTGTTGGCCTTTGCGTTCCAGTTTAGGCATTCTAGTTTCGTATCTCTGACTGCTTGCATCAGGCACTGTTGTATCGCTTCTTGAGTTTTTGTATTTTTTACATCGTGCAGGATTGATTCATGAAGGATTATTTTACCTATGCGCCTGGTCTGTTTTGCTTCGACGCGTTGTGCGCTTTCGTTCCATTTAACACTTTCTTCATGCTGAATGTTATTTATAAAATATTCCTGCAATTGTTCAGCGCTAATATCTGCCGCCAGATAAATAGTGGCCACCTTGTTTGGCATCCAGGTTGGCGACCACAAGATACTCATGGTGATGCTGTTGAAAATACGGCGGAATAACAGCGCCTTTACCGTTACTGAGTAAATAACGCGCTTCGTTGCCGTTGCGTCGTTTGGCGATTCTGTCGGGGTAGGCATAGGCCAGAAGCACGCCGCTAACATTATTGTCTGGCGTTTCTTTGTTTAGTGTCGCTGTGTTTATCATCGTTGGGCTACAACGTTTAACTCGCTTAAAAAAATCATCGGCAGTTTGTATTATGCGTTTGCATTGCTGTCGATCTATGCTGTGATGGTTTGAACTTCCGTTCACAAGAACATTAAGTCTGTCATGAATGTCGGCACTTTTATCGGCATTAGCCTGGAATATGTCTTTCTCGGTGAGTAAGCTGGCGATCAAACAGGCGTGATAAGCCTGACCAAGTTGCAGTGCAGCCAACATCATGTGCGCTAAGCGTGGATGCGTGCCCAGTTTCAGTATGTCACGACCGTGCGCATTAATTTTGCCTCGGTCATCTATGGCGCTGAGTTGCTGCAGCAGTGTTTTTGCTTGTTCGGTGGCACTGCTCGGCGGTAGATCCATCCACTGCATTTCATTAACTTTAGTCACGCCCCAGTTGGCAAGTTCCAGTACCAACGATGTTAGGTCGCTGTGTAAAATTTCAGCCGATGCATGTTTGAGTAAACGTAGCTGTTGCTCTGCCGTCCACATACGGTAACAGACTCCGGCGGATAATCTTCCGGCACGTCCACTGCGTTGCACGGCTGAGTCTTGTGAAATGGACTGGGTGTTGAGTCGGTTCATGGCCGAGGCAGGGCTGTAATCCAGTATGCGCTCCAGTCCCGAATCAATCACGCAGCTAATACCTTCAATGGTGATGCTGGTTTCTGCGATGTTGGTGGCGAGGACAATTTTACGCATGGCTTTTTCTTTATCTTTATTTTGGGGCGATGCGATAGCCAAATCTTGTTGCTGTTTGTTTAAACTTCCATGTAGCGGTGCAATCAATATGTTCTTTATCGATTCGTTATCAAGAACTTGTTTTATCTGTCTGGACAGTTGGTTAATTTCTTTGACGCCGGGTAGAAATACCAGGCAATTGCCCTCGTGTTCATGAATGAATTTTTTGACCGTGTTCGTCAAATTCATCATCAGTTGCTGTTGTGGATTTGTGTTGTTCTGACGGATAACTTTACCGAGATATTTGTTCTCGACAGGAAAGCTACGACCTTCGCTCTGTATGATAGGTGCGTTATCTAACAGGGTGGCAACAGTATCCATATTCAGCGTTGCTGACATCACCATAATTTTTAAATCTTCGCGTAAAATCTGTTGGCTTTGTAAACACAGTGCCAGCGATAAATCTGCATGCAGGCTGCGTTCATGAAATTCATCAAAAATAACCAGTGCTGTCTTTTTAAGTTCGGGGTCAGCCTGTAACTTGCGCGTTAAAATACCTTCGGTGACCACCAGTATTTTTGTTTTATTGCTAAAACAGTTGTCCTGACGAATCTGGTAACCCACGGTTTCACCGGTTTTTTCATTGAGTAAAAAAGCCATGCGTGCCGCTGCATTGCGTGCAGCAAGTCGGCGAGGTTCGAGCATAATGATCTGCATATCACCTAACCAGTTCTGGTCGAGCAAGGCGATGGGTACGGCAGTGGTTTTTCCTGCACCCGGTGGGGCTTGTAGTACAAGACGATTGTGAGTGGCTAATTTATTTTTGATGTCCGGTAGAACATCATTGATGGGGAGGTTTGGCATGAGGAGATTATAGCTTAAGGTAAAGCAAAAACACTTGCAATAATTGGGGACGGAGTGAACCTCCCCCAGTTTAACGGATACTTTTAATCAGAGACTTTGGTCTCTCAAAGGAGTGTCCCAATGACAGTAAAACGTAAGCCCAATAATACTTATACTAAAGAGTTTAAGCTAGAAGCCCTACGTATGATGGATGAATCAGCTCGTTCAGCCAGTGAAATAGCCATGCAATTAGGTATCAGGCGAAATCAACTCTATAAGTGGAAAGAACAAATGATTAAAAAAGGTGATCTGCCCACCGCTAAACGGGGGGACCAAAGCAAGAAATTCAATCAGAGTTATCTAAAGTTAAACAAGAGCTTAGAGGTTATAGAAAAGGAAAAACAATGAGCCCATTGATCTATTTTCTGATGGTAAAAGAATATACCATGGGTTCTTAAAGTATGAAATTGTGGGTAAATACATACTATCAATTAGTACTGAAATTCCTGATTATGTTTTACGTAAACTTGCGAAGGGCAATATTGCGAAAGTAGTAAGCATTATTAAATACAATGGTAAGAGAATGTCTATCTCAGAAAAGTTTGATTCCAGATCATTCGCTAAAGCATGGGAATATGGCAGAAAAAAATGCATGAAACCGTAAAGCTTAAAAAAAATAATGAATGTTCTTAATTTGATCAATCGGGTCAATTTCGATTGAAATTTGTTTTGACTAAATTTAGCATATTGTAACGCCGGACTTTTGTTGAGATCAGTTATCTTCGTTATGCCAAGTTATTAATGATGTGCAGCGAACGCCTCGATTAAGGCAAATAAAGTATAGCTGAATAATCTGCAAAAAAAATCCCGCCGGAGCGGGATTTTTTTATCGGTTTTTACCGATGAGGTGTTGCCTAGGCCGTAACGTTAGATGCCTGGAGACCCTTAGGGCCGTTTTCTACCTCAAACGTGACTGGCTGACCTTCGTTCAAAGTTTTGAAACCATCGCCCTGGATTGCATTGAAATGTACGAATACATCATCGCCGCCATTGTCCTGAGAAATAAATCCAAAACCTTTGGATTCGTTAAACCATTTTACAGTACCTGTAGTCATAATTATTACCTTTAAAAAATTAAAAAATAGTGTGTTGTATACAGGCAATGAAACGGGGACTCAGGGGGTAACACAGAGGGAACAACCAAAAATATCAATAACAAAATCTGTAACTGTGTGCACTATAGGAGCTTTCCTTTGAGCTGTCAAGATCCAATTTATGGTTATATAAGCTGCGCTTATCAAGGAAGGCTATGGCTTTAATGTAAAAGGGCGAGTTAGTACGGGAGGGGGTTTTCTACAAAACGGGGTCAGGGAACAATATACTCTTATTAGAAGCAATTTTTCTCTGACCCCGTTTTTTTCTGCTTTTCTCTGATATTTAATGGTACTGCGAAAGAATCATGCCTGTCTGGTATATGGGCTTGCCTGGTTTATTGTTCCAAAGAGTTAAAGCTTACTGCTTGCATACCGATAACAGAAATTAATACCATTAAACTTTATGGGATATTATTTGGGGACTGTTAACACAAGGAGCTTCATTTTCTAATATGAATCTGCTTGATATACGAATAAAAAGGGTAACAAGAGAGAGATAATACATGAAAGTCAATATGCCTGTTTCAGGAACGGAGCGTCGGTTCGGAGAGCATGAAAATCTGATCTCCACCACTTGTCCAAAAGGAAGCATTACCTATTATAATGAGATATTCCATGAAATCAGTGGCTTCGATGATGAAGATCTGACGGACAAGAATCACAATGTGGTTCGTCACCCGGATATGCCAGCCGCTGCCTTCGCAGACCTGTGGCAAACCATCAAGGCTGGAAAATCGTGGATGGGCATCGTTAAAAATCGCAGTAAGAACGGTGACCACTACTACGTGGACGCCTACGTTACGCCCATCATGAAAAATGGTGAGATTGTGGAATATCAGTCCGTACGCAAGGCTCCAGAGCGGAAATGCGTGGAACGGGCAGAAAAACTGTACCAGCGTATTCGTGATGGCAAGGCGCCCTTCCGGAGCTGGTTGCAGTTCGGTTTTGTTACCAGGATTATGGCCGGGATTTCAGCAATATTGCTGGCAGCACTGGCCTTTGCACTTTCGGTAGGACAGGTTTCCTGGCTACATGCAGGCATTGCATTGCTTGTGGGACTGAGTCTTTCCTACGGTCTGGCTCGCCTGATTGCAGCGCCACTGGTGAAATTGGGTAAAAAGGCGCGATCCATTTATGACAATGACCTGTCCTGTATGGTCTACGAGGGTTCGCTGGATGAGGTAGCCAGATTGGATCTTGTACTTCACATGCGCGGACTGGAACTCAATAGCGTGGTGGCACGTCTTGATGATTCGTCTGATCAGTTAAAGAACATCGTCTCCCATACCTCTGAAATTGCCCAGAAGGCCAGTGAAGGTACTATTGTTCAGCAATCCGAGATCGAACAGCTCTCCGCCGCGATGAATGAAATGTCCTCTACCGTACAGGAGGTGGCGCGCAATACCGCAGAGGCGGCAACTGCAGCACGGCAAGCGGATGAGCAGGTAAACGTCGGCAAGCATGAAGTATCTTCTACAATCAAGGTGATCAAAGAGGTTTCAGAAGAGGTGAATCAGGCGGCTGATGTGGTACGCAATCTGCAGAGAGAAAGCGAAAGCATCGGGACCGTGCTGGACGTGATCCGTAACGTTGCGGAACAGACCAATCTGCTGGCTTTAAATGCAGCCATCGAAGCAGCGCGAGCGGGTGAGCAGGGTCGTGGCTTTGCCGTGGTGGCAGACGAGGTGCGTTCCCTGGCCAGTCGTACACAACAGTCCACCCAGGAAATTCAACAAATGATTGAAGGTATCCAGGAGGGAGCGCGCGATGCGGTGGGGGCAATGGAAAACGGATGTAAGAGAGTAGATTACAGTGTGCAGCAGGCAGAAAAGGCCGGTATTTCACTGGAAACCATCGCCGATGTAGTGGGAAATATTACCGATATGAACACCCAGGTCGCCAGCGCCACGGAAGAACAGAGTTTGGTAACCGAGGAAATCAACCGCAATGTGGTGAACATCAGCGATGCTTCAGAACAGAATGCAGCATTGAGTACCCAAACGCAGAACACTACCAAAGAGCTCTCTCAATTCGCTGACCAACTGCGTTCACTAATAATACAATTCCGGAACCAGTAAACTGAACAGGGCTCTTTAAGGTGGCAATATAAAAGTTTAGACCTAAGCAACATAGTGAACGATAAGGAAAAGAACGCAAAATAAACACAACATAAGATCTTAAGCAGCCCATTTTATGAATAAAATGGGCTGCTTAAATGATAAAGGGTTATACCAGGAGCCAATCGCGATTTTCTTGCAAGATAAACTTGGCAAATGGCATATAGCCTGAGTTAAGCACAATGTAATCAGTGGTATTCAATTATTTAAACCCCTGAGGAAGTGTGGCGTAATCAGCGTTATTTGTTACAGGTCACCAACGTCTTCTAGCATGAAATCAGAGCAGTTTTATCTATTCTAGTGATATAATGCAGTCAATACTTAAATTATCCCATAATGTCATCTTTTTATGCTTTCAGATCTATTGCCCTTAACAATAAATGAGCTGGTCTTGTGTATTGTTATTATATTTGTTGCCTATGTGATTAAAGGTTTATCAGGTTTTGGTAGCGGTTTGGTTGCTATTCCGTTGCTAGCATTTTTTTTACCGCTTTCGTTTATTGTTCCTGTTTTGGCTTTGTTAAGTTACACCGGCACGGTGTATCAAAGTTTTACATATCGTAGTGATGTTGTTTGGCGAGATTTATGGCCCCTTTTACCTTTTTCGTTAGCGGGCATTACTATTGCTTTATGGTTGCTTGTTAATGCCGATGTAACCGTACTTACCTTTACGTTGGGTGTTTTTATATTTTGTTATGCAGTTTATTCATTACTGCCGCACAAAATTAAGTCGGGTAGTCGCTGGTGGGCAATTACGGCAGGCAGTTTTGCTGGTTTGATTGGTGCTTTATTTGGTACTGGTGGGCCATTCTATGTTTTGTATCTTAAAATGCGCCAGGTTACTAAACAACAATTTAGAGCAACCATTGCAATGATTTTTTTGGTAGATGGCGGCGCAAGAATATCAGGCTATTTTTATTCAGGGTTGTTTACGAATAAAATGGTGATTCTGGCTTTAGTGCTGTTGCCGGTTTTAGTCCTGGCTATGGTTGCAGGACAACATTTACATATAAAAATTAATGATCGCCGGTTTAATCAAGTCGTGAGTGTTTTGTTACTGATTAGTGGGTTAAGCCTTTCAATAAAGTCAGTTTATTTAATGGTTTAGTATATAAAAGCCCCTTATTGCTTGAATATTATTGGGTTAAACTAAAATTATATTTCCCTTTAATGATATGTTTATGGTTTGTTGCTAGCATGATGGTTTTCTTTAATATAAGTGTGCTTGCAAGGAGCCAGCTTGACTGGCGTTATCACAATAAAAAATACTGGAGTTTCTATGATTGAAGAACATGCTCAACAGATTGCAGAGCAGTGGCTAACTCAAGCGGCAAATAGTGCCGGGCAAAAAGATCTTAAGGGACATATGGAGATGATATCAAAACGTGTTAGCGTCCAGGGTGTTCCCGGGTTTGATAATATCGATTATGATATTTGGTACAAGCAGTGCAAGTTTCAGTTTGAAAATGCCATGATAAAAAGCATTGCTTACAAGGGGTTTAACCTGATCAGTCATGCGGAGACCAAGATTGTATTTACAGTTTTTGAAGCGGTGGTAGGTGCGGATGGCACCTTGAATGAACAAATTGTAGAAATGTTGCTGGAGAAAGAGGACGATGATGTGTGGCGACTGGTACAGGAGCGAGT
>JAADHQ010000157.1 GCA_013151795.1 Gammaproteobacteria bacterium
ATATTGGCTTTGGACAAGCCGTTAACATCACTCTGGGTTTACCTATCATTCGTACCTCGGTTGACCATGGTACAGCCTTGAGTCTGGCCGGCACAGGGAAATCAAATACAGGTAGTCTTGATTTTGCTCTGCAAACAGCATTGAATATGCAATGAACAAAACTTTTTCGCATAAAGCTCGCAAACGTTTCGGACAAAATTTTCTTAAAGATGAATATATCATTCAAAAAATCGTTGCCGCAGTCAATCCGGAGAAAACACAAAATATTATAGAAATAGGTCCTGGTCAGGGAGCCATCACCCGACAGCTACTGGAGCTCTGCCAGCACCTGGATGTAATAGAAATTGACCGCGATCTGGTCAAACACCTCAAAACCATTTTTCCAGACTCAGAAAAAATAACCATTCATAATGTTGATGCATTGAAATTTGAATTTTGCCAATTAGCTTCAGAACAAAAAATAAGGCTGGTCGGAAATCTCCCTTATAATATTTCTACTCCTCTGTTATTTCATATTCTCGAAAATGCTTATTGCATCGAAGACATGCACTTCATGTTACAAAAAGAGGTCGTGAACCGTATGGCTTCTCCTCCAGGCAGCAAAGCCTATGGCCGACTGTCGGTCATGATTCAATATCATTGCGAGGTACAGTCTCTCTTCGATGTAAACCCGGAATCATTCGACCCTCCTCCCAAGGTAAATTCAAGCATCGTACAACTCAAGCCACATAACACTAAACCTGTCAGAGTAAAAAATTATGCATCATTTAGCCATCTCGTTACACAAGCATTCTCTTTCAGACGAAAAACACTTCGCAATGCTCTTAAAAACTTACTGACAGAAGACCAGATTAAAAGCTGTGATGTCGACCCGAAACTGCGGCCAGAACTTATAGATGTCAAAAGCTTTGCGCGATTAAGCGACCTTGCTTCAGAACAAGAGTAAACACACTTACCAGCGACGCCCTACTGTGAAATACAAAACAGGCTGATATCGGTTATAGATTTCAGATGAATAATTTGAAATATCCGCAAACTTATCTTCCACACCTAAACTAAAAATAAAACGGGTATTCTCAAATGCAACATTATCAGCACCACTCACATGATTTCCAGCATATAAAAAATGCACCATTCCATCTTTAAATGAAGTTTTCATGCCATCTGTACCAGGGAGCAGTAACCAACGCTGATCTGACGAAGCCGGTAATTTGAATTGAGTCATATCATCTGAATCATAATCAGAACCAATAAAACCTGATTTGGCATGATGGCCGAATAAATAATCATCAGCCTGCACAATAGATGTCAGCAACATCCCTACCGTAACGAGCACGAAAAGGAATAATAGTGAGTCCGGTTTGTATTGGCGACTTGGGCGCATGTTTGCTCTACATTAATCTACATGGATTAAGTATGGGTTAGCGCTCATTAGGCGACTGTGACATGAATCACAACCACAATTAAACCAGACCAAACTCCGACTTATGAAAAAAAACAATAAACACGCTATATATCAAGGCTATACAGAGAAAACTCCTGTTTAAAATAGTGCATTCAAGAATAAAAGTATAATGTGAAAGTTATCACCTACGTTCAGGTAATGATTACAAGTTAATATAAATCCCGCATATTGTTGCAATATGCGGGACGAATAACTACCTAAACCTTGATTATATTATTGGGGAGGTGGGCCACCCAAAGGGATATTGAATACGCTACCATTAACAGTCGGGATCCCTTTTTCAAAACTGGCACTTATTTTATACATATTGCCAACCTTTGTGAAAATCTTTGCAGCAACCATTCTTCCCATGTTTTTTGATACTCTCGCTTTCGCCATGGCTTTCAACTGATCATCTGAATATTGAATATTAGCCGCCTTCAATTCTTTTTTCACAATACCCATATTCAATTCTATCAATAATTCTTCAGCCACTTCAAAATCCAGCTCCCCCAGAATGGCATCTTTTACCAAAAATGGATTGGATAGTAATTCAGGCTTACTAACATCAACTGTAATACGTGCATTGCCTGTCATGGCCCCTGCGCTGGATGCCAGACTTAATTCAGAAATTTCAATTTCAGGACCTTGTTTCAAAAGAACTGATAACTCGGACATAAAAGCAGCGCCAATCATCATTCCCATCTGGTCTTTTGGAATATTCCCTTGTTGCAATTCATTAATTTTATCATTGATACGTGCAATTGCATTTGCCTCAAGGTTTCTGAATGCCATGGAAAATACAGCCGGCCCATACTCCGCCCCTGCAATATTCAGTTTCCCCATCTTGAAATTAATGTCGCTATTAATATTACTGCCAGCCTCTGAACTATCAACTGTTATTGATGTGTTCTTAATACTGAAGGCAGTTGCTTTAACTGAATCATCAAATTTTATATTGCCAATGCTAAAATTCATATCGCCTAATGATAGTCCTGCTATTCCTTTATGCGATGAAGATTTCAAACTAAACGATTCTGCTATCAGCGTATTAGTCTCGGATGTAATTTTCAATAAAGGTGCATTTATATCCATTTCCACCTCGTCTATGCCTTTTTTCAAGTCGATAGTACCTGATAGTCCTTTCCACTCAACATTTGCATCGTCCTTACCCAGTGGCCCTGTCCATTCAGGAATATCAAGTAATACACTTGTGTCGCCAACCACAGATAACTTTGTTTTTATACTGTAATCCATATTCACCAAAGGTTCTTCTGATCCAACATCCTTGATAAATTTTGTATCAACTACTGCGATAACCGGGTTTAGTGAAAACACTCCGCTCATAAAAGGCAATGGACCATGATATACAGTATTTTTCATTATAAGCTTTGAAGAATTAGAATCCGCATCCCCGCTTACATTATTAATTTTTTGCGCAAGCTCACCAGATACATCTGCCTCTACAACCATGCTGGATGTAAACCAGCCTCTGTTCGTCTTGATAACAGTAAAATCAAGCACACTAGCCTGACTAAAATCATCCAGCAAAGACTTTAAACGTGCATCAGCCCAAAATCCAAACCCGAATGGAACCGCAAGGAGTACGACGAGTAAAACAAGAATAAAACCCGTTATTTTTTTCATTTCCAATCCTTTATATTTATTTATAATCATCTCTGGATGATTTGGTTAATATACAAATTTAATGGTATATCAGACAATAATGTTGTCTAGTATAAAGAGATATCCAGCTGGCACAATACAATTTTATAAAGAATTTCAGATATTGTTTGCAAAAATAGACTAAAATTCTATATACATAAGGGGCCTAAATTAATATTTACCTATACGCCTGAATAGTGACACAATATCGGCTTATAGAATTACAACTAATACTAGCGGTTTTTTCATCCGTGGAGATCATCACCTGATGAACGAGAAACAGGACTACCAATTAAATATTGATGTAGAAACCAATTATATTGACGAACAGTCAGATCCTGAAAATGACCGTTTTGTATTTTCATATACCATTACAATAAGAAACACAGGTAAAATTGCTGCAAAATTAATGACTCGTCACTGGATCATTACCGATGCGAATAATTTTACTCAAGAAGTAAAAGGCGATGGCGTCGTTGGTGAGCAACCTCACTTACAACCTGGAGAAGGATTCCAATATACCAGTGGAACCGTTTTAGACACGCCCATTGGCAGCATGAGCGGCAGCTATCAAATGGTAGCTGATGACGGTATTAACTTCGATGCTGAAATTCCAACATTCACGTTATCAAAACCTCACGCCCTGCATTGATCAATGAGCACCTATGCCATTGGCGACATACAGGGTTGCTTTGACTCACTACAAACATTACTGGATAAAATAAAATTTAATCCTGACCACGATAAAATCTGGTTTGCAGGAGACCTTGTTAATCGCGGACCAGACTCCCTTCGCACATTAAGATTTATCAAACAATTAAAAGATAGTGCCATTATCGTACTCGGCAATCATGACCTGCATTTTCTTGCAGTTACCGAAGGTTATGCCAAACACACTCAAGATGACAACCTGGACGAATTACTGAATGCAGCTGACCTTGACGAATTAGTTGACTGGCTAAGAATACAACCTGTCTTTTATCATAATGAAAAACTGGGATTCAGCATGATTCATGCAGGTTTACCTCCACAGTGGGATTTCACTCAAACCAGACAAGCTGCAAATGAACTGGAAGAAATACTACAAAGTGATAATTACATTCACTTCCTGAAAAACATGTATGGTAACAAACCCGATAGATGGTCTGCATCCCTGCAAGGCATGGATCGGTTACGCTTTATCACCAATAGTTTTACACGCTTGCGTTATTGCAGTAACGATGGGGAATTATACTTGAAAGAAAAAGGGCCTATTGGAACACAATCCACAGGCCAACCCTGGTTCCATGTAGAAGATAGAGCCAGCCGCAATATGAAAATAATATTTGGTCACTGGTCAACTCTCGGCCCTTATCATGAACAAGGTATATATGCACTCGATAGTGGCTGCCTCTGGGGAGGAAAACTCACCGCACTCAGGCTTGAAGACGAGACCTGGTTTAATGTCAACTGCGAACCTTACAGAATAATTGAATGATATTTTTTAAACTTCCTTCACCCTGAAATAATGATTACCTTCCTTACACTGGCACTACATCCATAAGCACAAACACCTCCAGACTTCCTGATATTTCCTTTTCCAGAACCTTTGAATATAAATAATAAAAAAATTATTTTTCCCGGTAAACCTTTTTAGATTCTCCGTCACTAAGGTAATACGAAAACAAAAAATATAGACATCTTAAACGATTAAATAATAACATCCGGGGCAAGCATATATGGATATCGATAAAAAGAATAACGGAAAATTCATACTCGATAACTTACAAACACGTCGTGAATTCCTTAAATTATTAGGCAAAGGTCTGGGGTATTCCGCCATACTTACAAGCTTACCCGGCTGTGGAGGCGGCGGGTCTTCACCAACACCTGTAGCACAAATACCAATGGCATCACCCGAATACGTTACCTTAAAACGTACAAGTTTTGGCGTACACCGTGATGAGCTGGCCTCAATTCAGGCTATTGGCATCAATGCATACCTTGAACAGCAACTAAACTATCAAAATATAAATGATGACAATCTGGAAAATACTTTACGAACCCGGTTTCCACTTGCCTTTCAAACCCCCGCTCAATTATATGCAGGCTTCCCTGAGAACACGCAAGATATTAACGTTGACATGATTTCTGCCACACAGCATCGTCAAATATTCAGCAAACGTCAGTTATATGAAGTCATGGTCGAATTCTGGAGTGATCATTTTAATATCCAATTACTCAATGGGCTTGGTCCCACACTTAAACCAACGGACGACCTTCAGGTAATCCGCATTCACGCGCTTGGTAATTTTCGTGATTTGCTACAAGCCTCTGCAAGCAGTCCTTCAATGATATTTTACCTGGATAATTTTTTTAATCAGGCCGCGGCACCAAATGAAAACTATGCACGTGAACTAATGGAGCTGCATACACTAGGGGTCAATGGCGGATATACTGAAAACGATATTAAAGAAGTAGCCCGGTGTTTCACCGGCTGGTCAATTCGCTTCCCGAATGACCCTGATGGTAATCCTGGAGAATTCATATTTCGCTCTACTATCCATGACAATAATGCCAAAACTGTTTTACAAAACACAATCACATCCAACGGTGGCCAGACAGATGGCATTCAGGTACTGGATATTCTGGCAACGCACTTGTCCACTGCACAATTTATTTCAACAAAACTCTGCCGGCGTTTTATTAGCGACCAACCAGACGAGGCCACCATTAACACCGTTACAACAGCTTTCATCAATTCAAATGGCGATATCAAAGATACGTTACGCGCTCTGTTTGCAAGTAATGCTTTTCAAAATACATCTGATCTTAAACTCTGTCGTCCAACTGAATACCTGGCCGGTGTAATACGTTCACTCGCGCCAGATACAAATTACCCGACTGATAATGGTATTTTATTTGCAACTGCCCAGTCTATTCTGGGGCAGCTACCCTTTAATTGGCCCACCCCTGATGGCTACCCCGATCAACAGACTTACTGGGGTAGTACGGGTGGCTTGCTAAACCGCTGGCGTCTGTCATTCCTGAGTTTCGCTAATGTCATTCAAGAGATAAATGTATTTCAAATTAATTACAATGCCATGCTCAATGGCGCTAATACATTAACCACCATAATAGACGCAATGATAAATAATATACTTATGCGACCCATATCCAGTGATGATAAAAACTTTCTGCTGGAATGGTTAAACACACAAACCGGCCTGACAAACGATACAGCTTTACCCACAGAAACAATCGACAAGCTGACGCCATCAATAGCTTCCGTTCTCATCAGTTCAGCCTACTTTCAACTTCGATAGGGATAAAATCATGGCAAACCACAATGCAATAAACATTACCGAAAAAGATATTCTTGTCTGCATCTTTCAGCGAGGTGCTGCTGATGGCCTGAATGCTCTGGTTCCTTATGGTGATAATGACTACTACAACAAACGCCCTACCATGTCCGTTCCTCAACCCGGCGCTAACAATGGTGCCATAGACCTGGATGGCTTTTTTGGTTTACACCCCGCGCTCGCGCCACTAAAACCGATATATGATATTGGAGATCTGGCACTCATTCATGCGACAGGTGTACCGCATCGTTCCCGTTCTCACTTTACTGCACAAGAACTCGTTGAACGCGGGCTTACTAATAAACTCGGTCCCAATACTGGATGGCTTGGCCGACATCTGGCGTTGAATACAAAACCCTCCTCTTCGGCATTTCGAGTCGTATCAATCAGCGGTAATGTTCCCGTCACCTTAACAGGAGCGGATGACCCACTGGCCTTTAGCGAGATCAGCTCGTTTGGCTTTGACCAGGGTGTCATTAATACCGGCTACCCTGAAGTATTAACAAACCTGTTTCGCAACCCACTTCCTTTTTCCAATACAGCACAGGCAGCCTTGTCAGCAGTTGATGAATTAGCATCGGCAAACCCGGGAATAATACCACCCGACAACGGCGCTGCTTATCCTGTAACCACACTAGGCAAACAATTACAGCAAGTAGGTCAATTGATTAAATCTACATTACCCGTTGAAGTCATTTGCCTGGACTCTAATGGATGGGACCACCATGAGAACCTTCCAACCTTCATTCAACAGTCACTTACAGAGCTTGCAGGGGCCATCAGTGCTTTTCACTCAGACATGGGAACCAGAATGCAGAATATCACCGTTCTGATCAACACTGAATTTGGCCGTCGTGTTTCACAGAATGCCTCTCTGGGCGCTGATCACGGCACTGGCTCACTCGCCTACGTAATGGGTGGTGGTATTAATGGTGGACAGGTATTCAGTAACTGGCCTGGCCTGAGTGATCAAAACCTGGAAATGAACGAGGATCTTAAAATCACTACCGATTTGAGATCTGTACAAGCTGAATTACTTACGAAACGCTTGGGTGGTACTAACATGAACACGGTATTTCCAGGTTTCACATATACTCCCGCCGGGATATTTAATTAAACATAAAAAATAGATGCCGTAAGATATGAATTTTCAGTTATTTCTCTCATAAACCAGAAACAGAAAGGAGCACGCATACGGATTTTTTTCATCACACTGGTTTTCTACTCGTTCACACTCACGCCATAGACTCATATCAAATTCCGGAAACCATGCATCCCCGACAAACTGACCATGCACCTGTGTAATATATAATCGGTCAGCCCTTGGTAACATTTGTTCATAAAACGATGCGCCACCAATAATCATTATTTCTTCTACATCACCGGCTGCTTCTAAAGCATCTTCGATCGAATGAACCACAACGGCTCCTTCAGCTTCATAATCTTTTGAATGTGTAATAATTATATTGGTTCGCCCAGGTAAAACACGTGCACCAAATGACTCAAAGGTTTTTCGCCCCATTACAATTGGTTTGCCCATCGTCTTACTACGAAACCATTTCATATCGACAGGCAGCTTCCATGGCAGGCTATTATTGATACCAATCACACGATTATCATCCATTGCCCAGATCAGGGAGGTGATCATTTGATCATCTCCCTGATCTGTAGCGAGTGGCTAGTGGCGAGTAGCGCGGGGGGGAATATATTTTGCATTAATAAAGCCCTGTTCATAACTCATCGT
>JAADHQ010000018.1 GCA_013151795.1 Gammaproteobacteria bacterium
AACGCCTTGTTATGCAATATTAACTTAAAATTCTATTTGTAACCTTCTGGTTCAACTATTGCCGGAATCACTTTTCCGTTCATTAACACTACATATATACTGAATTTGGTCTTCATTTCATTATTAACAACCTTAATTAAGTAGTGCCAATGCGCTTCATAATTTGGTAGTGGTCTTATTTCTATTTCCTTTACTATTATATTTGTTGATCTTGTAAAGTTTCTAACAGCCTGAACGGCTTCACCTACAGTCAAAGAAGGAGTGCCTAAATCAGGATTCCATTGAGGGCTGGTATTCACGTCCTTGGCACTGATAAATGCGATCATTCGTAAATTATCAAACTGCTCGATTATTTCTATTTTAGGTTGATATGCATAAACATTTGTAGATAAGACAAGTATAGCTATCAATAATAAACGGTAGTATTTCATTGAATTAATTTCCTAATAATTTCGTTAAATTTTTTTTGTGCCGCATAACATTGCCAGCAAGTTGCGTGATGTTAAGAGCGAAAGCGACGCACCATTACGTCAACCAGACCTGCGACGTTATGTGCACTTGACGTTGGCATCCAATAAAGCCACACATAGCCTGAACTCCATTGTGAAGTGGCGATTTAGATTAATTGGCAGACCTCATGACACTTGCTGTGTGCTAATCCCGAAATTTTGATTCATTACAGATTCTTTTCGGCTTCAGTCTTTTCTCATAGAAAACCATGTCTATCGTTTATTCGCCTTTTTTTCCTTTTTCTCGGCGCGCTTTTCTTTCAACGTTTTTTCAGGTTTCTTTTTAATTGCCTTTTTTGAATCTTGACCTTTAGACATAAATCTCTCCTTTAACTTTATTGATAAGGTACTAAATGCCTACCAATTGTGGGTAACCTGGACAAATAACATTCACTTAACCAGCAGATGTGCGTCAGCATAGGAATAAACCGGGTAAATTCATATCATCAGGTGATGTAACAGAGTTAAGGTGACCAAGAATCAACTTAAGTCTATTTGCACATTTGGCTTGAATACCTGATTTTTACCTGTATTCAAAAAACAGTTCAATAACCAGCAACTAAGTTCGTATACCTGATTATTAGACCGAAGCTCCTGATCGTCTGTATTAATTACACCGTTAGAGCTTCATGCCTTAAAGTATAGCACGTATGTGTTCCTATTGGCATCAGGACATTATTGGTTTTGAATGGCTAACGTTGTTGATAGCCGGTAATTTACAGCTTTTTTTAAGCTGTTAGATGTTTATAAATAAAACTATTTGCATTACTTTATATTACATATCATCCATGCCCATATCCATTTTCCCATCACTTCCTGTATGACTTTTCATAAATAGTTTTTGAGCAATGATTACAATGATAAAGCCAATAGCTGATACGGCTATCACCAAAGGATCTGTTTCTAATTTTAGCAAAACAAACGTTGTTAAAATCACAACATCAAAAATAATAGCAATAACCGGGATAACGGGGTTAAAATCCAACGTGCCTCGTAAATGACGCACCAATCCCCAATGCACCGAAATATCCATTAGCAGGTAAAATATTGCACCAATAGCCGCAATTCTGGTTAGATCAAATAAAATTGTTATTATCATTGCTAACAAAACAGTAAATATCAAGGCTGAGCTTGTGCCTTTCCTTTTTACAAGGCCTGGCACCTGCTTCATCATTCCAAGCATCCCCAACAATCTGGAAGCAGAAAAAACACTGGCGAAAACACCCGAAACGGTTGCCACTATCGCAATAAACACAGTTACCCATAAACCTATCACTCCAAACACTGGGCGTGCAGCTTCGGCAATCGCGTAATCTTTGGCTTTTACAATTGCATCAACACTAAGATTTGCACCAACAGAAATTGCGAGAGTGACATAAATGATAATGCAAATTGCAATTGAAATAACAATAGAGCGGCCAACATTACGTGTTGGATCTACGATATCCCCACCTTGATTTGTGATAGTGGTAAACCCTTTATAGGCTAGCACCGCTAATGCAAGTGCGGCTAGGAAGTTGGCCGTCATTGACATATTACCTGTGCCCGCAGGAATATTCATTTCAAGCGGCGCGATAACACCTACCGATAAACCGACAATCGCAAGAATAGCAAGCCCTGCAATCTTAATGGCTGCCGTGATATTGGCCGTCGCTTCTATAACTTTATTGCCAGATATATTAACGACAAATGCCACTGCAATGAGCGCCACTGCCAATATAGTTACGAGTATGCTGCTGCTATCAATATCAAACAATCGCAAACTATAAGCGCCAAAAGTTTTTGCTACCAGGCTTTCCGCTATCACCATCGATACATACATCAGCAGAGAGAAAGTACCCGTAATAACACCTGGCCCATAAGACTTTCTTAGAAATTTTGCGACACCACCAGAAGATGGGTAAGCATTTGAAAATTTAACATAAGAATAAGCGCTTAACCCACTAACAACGCCACCCGCAATAAGAGCCAGGGGGAATAATCCGCCCACCAATTCCGCAATTTGTCCCATCAACACAAATATTCCGGCTCCGATCATCACACCAGTGCCTAACGAGACAGAGCCTAAAAGTGATAATTTTTCAGTCTCTTTTTGCTGCATATTTTCCATAATGAATACCTGTAATTTAGTCAACAATACATTTAAAAATACAAATTAGCTATTACCAAAACGGATCCACAACTATTAAGCTCAGTTGAAAGCATAAGTGGGGCGCCATTTTACGAATTGTTATGCATTTATTTAACCCATAGATTTATTTCAGGTGTGATAAGAGGGTCATGCGTAGAGAAAATTGTGCTTTCATTGTTTCCATAGAATGATGCTCTTAATAAGTCTGATTATCGTGTCGGTGAGTAGAAGATCAATAGAAAATATTATGTTTGAGTCCATTTTTGTAATCGGCTATCTCGTAATTGCAGCCAGATTAAACGAGTTACTAAAATACTTTTTTCAGTATTCTTAATCGTATTTGTTTTTCGATTTCAATTATGGAAAACATTATTATACCGACAGCGATAATTAATAAGCCATCCAGCAAACCAATTGCTTCTGTTTCAAACACATTTTGAAACCATGGAACATAAGTTATAATAAACTGACTGATAGTAACAGCAATGACCGAGATCCATATAACACGGGTTCCGCAAATTGCTTTCCAGGTTAATGATGATCCATACATATTGCGAATAAAGAAAAGATGAAATATCTCCAGCACAACCAGTGTATTCATGGTTATAGTGCGCGCCAGATTTTCTGAATAACCCTGTGAAATGGCATAATTATAAATACTGAATACACCCGCCAGAAACAGGCCCGCTACCAGAATAATATGCCACATGAGGCCGCCACTTAGCAGTGCATCTTTACTGGACCTGGGCGGCCGGCGCATGGTGTTTTCTTCTGTTGGCTCAAATGCGAGTGCGATGCCAAGTGTCACCGCAGTTATCATATTAACCCACAATATCTGGATCGGCGTGATTGGCAGGCTTAGCCCGAGAATTAAAGCGAAGATAATAGTCAAGGCCTCACCGGCATTGGTTGGTAATGTCCAGCTGATAACCTTTTTAATATTATCGTATACCGTTCGACCCTCGCGCACAGCAGCGACAATGGAAGAAAAATTATCGTCGGCTAACACAATCTCAGATGCCTCTTTCGCAGCTTCACTACCACTTTTGCCCATGGCAATCCCGACACCTGCACGTTTAAGAGCGGGGGCGTCATTAACGCCATCACCTGTCATAGCTACAATCATTTCGTTTGCTTGCAATGCCATAACCAAACGTAGTTTATGCTCAGGGCTCGTGCGCGCAAAAATCCCTGTTTGGCATACAACGGATTCAAGCTCGGTGTCATTCAGCTTATCCAGATCGGTGCCGGTCAAAATATTATCAGTGTTCATTAATCCTAATTGTTTGCCTATCGCAACGGCAGTGATAGCGTGATCACCGGTAATCATTTTCACATCAATACCGGCGTCATGGCACTTGCTTATAGCTTCAATGGCTTCACGCCGTGGTGGGTCGATTAAACCAGCCAGCCCCAGGAATATTAGAGAATCTTTCATATCAATTTGTTCAAGCACAGTATGTTCAGGGTTCACTTGCGTAGTAGCGAAGGCAAGGACACGCTGACCTTTAGACGCAATTGCATTGGCTTGTTCGTTCCAGTAAGCCATATCCAGTGGTTTTGTTTCATGACTGCCAGTACGTTGTTGCTGGCACATGGCCAGTAGCGTCTCAGGCGCGCCCTTAATAAAAATGAAGGCATGGTTTTCATGGTCATGGTTAAGTGTTGCCATGTATTTATGCGAACTATCAAAAGGGATGACATCAGTGCGCGGCCATTTAATACGTGTATCGGTAGCCTCCTGGCCTGATTTACTGGAAAAAGCTAACAAGGCAATCTCCATCGGATCACCGTGGCCATCCCACACATTTTCTTTTTTAGCCAGTTCAGAATCATTACAAAGTGCAGCAACGCGTCCCAACTCATGTAATATTGGATGTTCTGCTGCGTCGACCATGTGTTCGTTAATTGATACATCACCTGAGGGTTCGTAACCATTCCCACTGATCGTAAAGTGTTCAAGGCTTGTAACGACCGCTTCGACTATCATTTTATTTTGTGTGAGCGTGCCTGTCTTGTCCGAACAGATCACAGACACAGCCCCCAGTGTTTCAATAGCAGGTAATCGTCGGATGATAGCATTACGTTGAGCCATTGCCTTTACACCCACGGCTAATGTTATGGTCAGCACTGCGGGCAATCCTTCAGGAATGGCAGCGACCGAAATTCCAACGACGGCCAAAAATAAATTATCAAAATCATGTTGTAGAACAAAGTAACCAAAGAGTAAGATCAGTGTCGAAATAGCAAGCACAATTAAAGTAAGCCATTTGGCAAATACAGCCATTTGCGCTACCAGCGGCGTAGTCAAGGTCTGTACTTCCGAGAGTAACCCGCTTATACGTCCGATTTCTGTCTGAGAACCTGTGGCAATCACCACACCCATACCCTGCCCGGTCGTGGCTGTGGTGCCGCTATAACCAATACAGAAACGATCACCAAGTGGCGCATCAATTGCGACCGGTTTGGGATGTTTTTCAACGGCCATAGACTCGCCGGTAAGTATAGATTCCTGGATCTGTAAACGATGGGTTTTTATAAACCGTAAATCGGCTGGTAGCTTGTCGCCTGCTTCCAGTAAAACAATGTCACCCGGTACCAGTTGTTCGCCTTTTACAGTTTGACGTTCCCCTCCACGAATGACAGAGGCGCGCAATGCAAGCATGTGCCTGATAGCATCCATTGCTTTTTCTGCCTTGCCTTCTTGCAAAAAACCAATAACAGCATTGATAATTACCACCGCAATGATTACAAACGTATCAACAACATGACCTAGCAGTGCTGTAATAGTAGCTGCACCCAGAAGAACATATATAAGAATATTGTGTAAATGACGGAAAAATCGTATCAGTATATTGCGGCGCATTGGCTCTGGCAGCTTATTAGGCCCAAAGGTGGATAGTCTTTGGCTTGCATCTGCCTCACTCAAACCTGAGAGGGTTGTCTCCAATTCAGATAATGTCTGATCAGTGGTTTTGTTATGCCAGTCATGAATGGCTTTCATAGGTTCGTTATTAAGCTTGGGAGATTGCATTTTAAATGCCGTATCAGACGAAAATTAAAAGTGGTCGGAATTTGTATCGAGTGCAGTGATTGCGTAAATAGTGCACATATTTACGTGTTAAACTGAAGCACTCGTTAGCTTTTTTGATTTCAGGCATTACGTGACCCCTTGAATAAGCCAATAACTTTATAAAGTATAAACCATGCTATAAAGTAATTTATTATTGTTAGTATAGCTCCAATAACCTTAAATTCAGTAGATGCAACATTAAAGACGGCTCCGGTAGGAATTACCATTATTACTTCCCCGTGACCGGGGATAAAAGATGGCATTGTTAGCGCCACTATTAATGCCAATATTATTTTATATGGTTTTATTGGTATATTTGTTTTTGCTAATGCCAATACAACGAATAAACCTATTATAAAATAAACTAAAAACGGGTAATTTCCTTCAATTCTCATATGTTTATTCTACTTTTAAATTTAATGCTCAACATCAGTGGCAGGCAGAAGAGCTGCGTATTCTTGCCTGACCAAAATCGCGACGATTTTGACTGTCTTCTGGTTGAAATTGTTAGTCTTGTACGGCTCATACAACCCTTGGTTTTATCTCTCTTTTCAATATTTTTTGCAATGAAATTTCTGTGATTAACGCGGCCAGAATAAACCCCAAAAGAATATACACAACATGACCTGAGGTCTTGCTAACATAGACAAGTGCGAGCACCATGGCAACAAAACTTAGTATGGCGGCAATAAGAACCAGAATGAGCGAACCACCTGTCTTGGAAATAATTTTCAGATGACCAATATGAGTAACCGTATGAACAAACAAAATGGATATTGATCCAATTGCAGCTATTTCAGACAAATCAAATAAGAGCGACAAAATAATAATTAAAACACCACTAATAATTAAGCCTTCTCTGCTGTGTCCAATAGGCTTTCCGAATTGAGCGGGCAGCTCACCGTCTTTAGCCAATTGATAAGTCACATTTGTTACAGCATACAAATTGGCATTAATAGCTGATGCTGTAGCAACTAATGCCGTAATTGCTACGAGAGAAAAGCCAATTTGACCGAAGATAGGTATTGCAGCCTCCGCCAGGGCAAAATCTTTTGCCGCAATAATTTTTTCAACCGGCAGGTTACCAAAAACAGCAAATGCAATAGCAACATAAAGAACCATAACTAATAAAATAGCTGTCATCATCGCTCTGGGAAGAGTTTTAGATGGGTCAGGCATATCTTCCGCTGTATTAGTAATAACCCGAAATCCCTCAAAGGCAAAAAAGGTGATTGCCAGACTAAATAATATGTCATCACCTGGAGGGTAATAAGCAGGGGACAATAAGGCCGGGTTTAGAAAAATAATTCCTGTTATGGATAAGCCGGCCAACACAATAAATTTTATTCCCACCGTGATCCTTTCCCAAACGGCAACATCTTTTGCCCCTTTGAGATTAATCAAAACAAATAAAATAATAACTCCAGTTGAAAATGAGTTCCGCCATATTTGTGATACACCATCAGCAGGAAAAAAGGTAACTGCATAGTTCCCAAATGCTTTAGCAATTAAACTCAAGGAAACAATTGCAGAAAAATATAGCATAACCCCCATCGTCCCTGTAAAAAAACCAATTCCGTATGACTGGGATAAATATTCTATTATTCCTCCGGAAGAGGGGTAACGCGCTCCTAATTTCCCCAATGAATAACCGCTGAACAGGGCTATGATTCCGCCAAGGATAAATGAAATATATACGGCACTTCCAGAAATAGCACTTGCCTCACCAAGCAGTGCAAAAATTCCTGCCCCAACCATCGCACCTATTCCCATTGAAACAGCTGACCAAAATCCAATTGGTTTTTTTGATTTATGCATATAGGCTCTTGATTTTTATATTAAC
>JAADHQ010000001.1 GCA_013151795.1 Gammaproteobacteria bacterium
GTAACACCCAGATCACGAGCCTGCTGTTGGGTCGACACCCTATAGAAAACACCTTGAACCTTACCTTTAACGATACAGCGCTTACAAATAGTCACGGTAAAAGAATAGTAACCTTTTGCCCCTGCCGTAGACCACCAGGGTTTTTAAATAAAACATCCATCTGGTAAAGAGGCTTTTTATCTCCTGACACTGATTCCTGACCAAGAGATTCAACCCTGCCGCGTATCATTTTACCTTGCACGCTAACATCAAGCGATACGCCTGATTTCAAACTCTTTATTTCATCCAGGTCTAACAAAACCCTCGCAATCATTTCATGATGATTTGCCACTACTATCATCGTTGTGGCCTGAAAAGCATTATTAACTGTCTCGCCAACCGCTACAGACTTTTGAACAATAATACCGTTCACTGGCGACCTGATCGTACTGTATTCCATATCGAGCAGAACCTTGGTCAGTACGGCATCGGCCTCCTGCACACTTGCATTCGCCTTTGTATAATCTATTTTTACCAGTTGCTGATCTCGTACCGAAATGGAATCTCTGTCGAACAGTTCCTGGGCACGTACCAATTCACGTTTTGCTTCATCATAGGTTTCTTTTGTACGAACCAACACCGCCCTTGCCTGTTTAATTCGCGACTGAAAAACACGGTCATCTATTTTTATCAGTCGTTGACCTTTTGTTACCTTATCACCCACACTGACAAAAACTTTACTTATCACCCCTGACACTGGCGAAGACAGATCTACCCTTTTTGACCACTGAAGTACACCTGACTTTTCTGCCGCCTGAGATGAAAACCCAATCAGGCACAAGACTGCAAACAGAATAAAATTAATCGGTTTTCTCATCATCTTCTCACTTTTTTAACAGATCATCATACTGCACTTGAAAATCAACCGGCTTACCCAATAACGCATCCAGCTGAACCCAGGCTAATGTTAAATCAAAATCCGCTTTTGCCATTTTATATAAGGCAGAAGAAAACAATGCCAGAGAGTCACCCAGATCCGAGTTAACATCCAGCTCATATAATGCCCGGTTCTTATCTAAAGCGAGATCCCTGTATTCCATAAAGATCAGTGCCTCATCGCGTTGTGCTTTCACAATATATATTTTTTGCCATAACTCGAGCACTCTTTGCTGTAATTGCATTTTTTGCTTCCGTAACCCAGCCTGCGCCTCGATCAGCAAAGAACGCTGCCGTGCAATTTCTGCGTCAATCACACCACTTGTAGATAACGGCATCTCAAATACGATGCCGGCTCTCAGGCGGTCATTTGGCCTGCTGTCATTGGTATATTCTGACGCCAGTAACTGTAAATCAAAGACCGGTTTTTTGCTTGCTCTGGCAGCCAGAACCTGTTGACGGGCTGATTCAACATTTTTATTGAGCGACTTTATAACATAGTTATTTTCAAGCGCACTTTTCTGTAGTTCTTCAACATCAGGCAAATGGCGCTTATGCATTTGTAACTCCGGGCGCACAAGGTTTGATGGAAGCTGACCTGGATGACCAAGAATATTGGATAAATCGGAACGACTGGCGCGCCGCTTTACATCGCTGGCATAACGAACACTTCTGGATATATGATACGTATTCTCTGATTTTAATAGTTCAACGTCTGCTACTTGCCCCAGTTTATTCTGGTCTTTTACACGATCAAACTGAACATAGGCCACAGCCATCAATTCATTATCACGTCCATAGGCAAGATCAGCCAGAATAACATCAAAAAAGGCACTCATGATTGCGATACGGTGATTAACCTGCTGATCCAGTACCCGCCACTGAAAGTTATCAACAGTCGCCTTTGCCGACGCAAGCCTTGCCTCACTATAACCGAAATCATACAGGCGCTTACTGGCTGTCAACCCTATAAAATTATCGACCTTTTTCTTTGAAAAACTGTTTGCAGCAGGCTCTACCCAACGTAGTTGCCCACGAAACTTTGTTTGCAGACCAGAGCTGCCTTCAACACTGCCTTTTTCTGCAACCGCAGCATTCAATTGTGCTTTAGCCAGTAAATTATCCGGATGATCATTCTGGCTTAATGAAAGCGCATACTCCAGCGTTAATGGCTCAGGCAATACGCCCAGTTCAGCGCCTTCTTCTGCGAAAGCCACTGAAGTTGAAGCGCATAATAATAACGCCCATATAGTTAAACCGAATGGATTTGACTGACCCATACATTACCTTTTAAACCTGTGTAGTCTGGTGATTATAACGGCTATTAAATAAGATAAACAATTTATTGAAAAAGGAATATCTCCTGCTTTCAGCAGTGACGAGACTATCTCCACTGATAATCAATTTTATCTGGCGGCCCTTTGTTCACGCCTTTTGACCCGCTTATAACGGCTGAATGTCATTTTTTTGTATATTTTCTGACTAACATATTCACCAAGCCACATGAATTCATCAACACCTGATGATGCACCTGTGTATCGGGTTATCAATTTGCCATTCAAATCAAAAAATGCAAACACGGGTGTCGCGCCTTTATTATTGGTTATCTTTGAAAAATACTTCTTCATCGTTGTGGTATTACCATCAAAATCAACAAGCTCTCCGGCACTTTCAATATCAAGCTCCAATATTAAAAACCGTTTGAGATAGTAATCCTGTACCACTACCTGATTTAATATCGTCGTTTTCATGCGATGACAAAAAGGACATTCTTCCTGCTGAAAAAAGATCAATACGCCTATCTTCCCGTTATCCTTTGCATCCTGCAGGTCATCAGTCAAATCACCTAATGTCTGCTCATAAAAAAACCTGGCAGGGTCTCTTGGTTCAGCAGCATATGAAATACCAAATGCGAGAACCAGACTCAGGGATAGGAAAACACGAAAAATAGGGTTCTTATTAAATATCACGATAAAATCCTGAATTGCATTAATTTGAATTAACTCATAGAGTATACAACTAATATGATTATACAAGTCTGATTAAAATCAGTATGTTATTAATCTATCATCTTGATTTGGACAACGAATTTCACTAACAGTTGCAGAGTAAACAGCACTATGACGATCATTAAGCAAGAAGACTTCATATCCAGTATTGCCGATGCCTTGCAATTTATTTCCTATTATCATCCCGCTGACTTTATACAGGCAATGACCAAAGCCTATGAACTGGAAGAGTCGCCTGCTGCAAAAGATGCCATTGCCCAGATTCTGATTAATTCTCGCATGTGCGCAATTGGACACCGTCCAATCTGTCAGGATACCGGTATTGTCACCGTGTTTCTTGAAATTGGTATGGATATACAGTGGGAAACGACTCAAAATATTGACGACATGGTCAATGAAGCAGTGCATCGCGCCTACATGCTGCCTGAAAATATTTTACGTGCTTCGATCGTCAGTGACCCTGCCGGCATCCGGAAAAACACCGGCGATAATACACCTGCCGTTATTCACACTGAAATTGTGTCTGGTGACACCATTAACGTTATTGTTGCTGCAAAAGGAGGCGGCTCTGAAAACAAGGCCAAATTCACCGTGTTAAACCCCAACGACTCCATTGTTGACTGGGTGCTGAACACTGTCCCTACTCTTGGCGCAGGCTGGTGTCCACCTGGCACGCTTAATATTGGCATTGGTGGCACAGCAGAAAAAGCCATGCTCATGGCTAAAAAAGCCATGATGGCGCCCATTAATATTCAGGATCTGATCAAAAAAGGTGCTTCCAGCACAATTGAGAACTTACGTCTGGAATTATACAAAAAAGTAAATGCGCTGGGCATAGGTGCGCAAGGCCTGGGAGGACTGACCACTGTACTGGATATTAAAATTCTTGATTATCCGACACATGCTGCTTCAAAGCCTGTTGCCATGATCCCCAATTGCGCGGCAACTCGGCATGCACATTTCACACTGGATGGTAGTGGCCCTGCAAACCTGCAACCACCCGACATAAATAGTTGGCCAGACATCAAATGGGATCCTGGTCAATCATCCCGGCGCGTTAACCTCGACAACATAACTGCTGATGATATAAAAAGCTGGAAACCCGGCGAAACCATATTACTCAATGGTCGACTACTGACCGGACGCGACACTGCCCATAAAAAAATTGCCTCCCTGCTTGATGCAGGAAAACCTTTACCTGACGGACTGGATTTTAATAACCGCTTTATCTACTACGTTGGCCCTGTTGATCCTGTCGGTGACGAGGTAGTTGGACCGGCAGGCCCAACCACAGCAACACGTATGGATAAATTTACCGAGATGATGTTATCTCAAACCGGCTTGCTTGGCATGATAGGCAAGGCAGAGCGCGGCCCAACGGCCATTAAAGCAATCAAACAACATCAATCTGTATATTTAATTGCTACTGGTGGCGCTGCTTATCTGGTTTCTAAAGCCATTCGGTCATCCAGAATAATTGCCTTTGCCGAGTTAGGCATGGAGGCCGTCTACGAATTTGAGGTTGAAGACATGCCGGTTACCGTCGCAGTTGATAGCCAGGGAGAATCTATCCACGAAACTGCTCCACGTGAATGGCAGCAACGTATTTCTTCCATCTACGTTGATCCCCCGAAGTAACTGATGCATGAGCTCCCGTTCTGGAAACAAAAAAAACTCCATCAACTTAATGACAGTGAATGGGAATCACTCTGTGATGGCTGTGGGCGCTGCTGCCTGCACAAACTGGAAGATATCGATAGCAATGAATTATGCTTTACGAACATTGCCTGCAAGTTATTAGACCTGAATGACTGTCGCTGTACTCAATATGAAGATCGTTTCAAGTGGATACCTGATTGCATTTCACTCAGACAAGACCTTAACCAAACTATCCATTGGCTACCTGGCACCTGCGCTTACAGATTCATTTTCGAGGGCAAGGATCTTCCTGCATGGCATCCTTTGGTTTCAGGGAATAAAGATTCTGTTGAGAACGCGGGCATCAGCATCAAACATTTCGCCCAAAGTGAAAATGCTGTTAATGATAATTATCAAAACCACATCATTGATGATTGTTAAACAAACACACTAAAAAATAAAAAACTTTCTAGTCTAAAGAATTAATGTCCGTCAACTTTCCACGGGAAGGCTGAATAGATTCTTTATTGGACATTTTTATTGTGACCAATCGATTTATCCCTGCCAAAGTAAATCGTTGCACCAGCGACTTACTGCAATTAAATAACTCGATCATAACCGATGATTTTTTTTCACGGTGCAATAGTAACAAAGCACTAAAAACAGCCGTTTCAATATGATCGATATTTTGCATATCAACACGAATACACTTAACGCTATCAGGCATTAAACCAATAATATCCTGCATCTTCAGTGATTCATGAATATCGAAATTACCACTTAAGGCAAAATTAAAAACGCTGCCGTCAGATGAGAGTGATGTATTAATGATCAGTACTTCCTAAATAGATCTAAACAATGCATCAAGCCCTTTGATTTACACTATAAGAAAATATATATGCAGTATGGCAGTCCATTAAAAATACTACGAAAAAAAGGGTCTCACGCAGAGACCCTTTAATTATTTACTTTTCTGGGCCTTACTTGGCAAGATATGCCTTATCAGATTCTTCTGCAACACCAATACTCCATGCGCCACGTGTTTTAGCATGATTAACTGCGGCACTGGCTTCTTCATCACTTGCGGATGTATTGATATCAAATTCCTGGCCAGGAAAGATCAAATCAGCATCTTGAATTTTATCGCTATTAGCCTTATAAATTAATGGCCACTGGTATGGGTTACCGTAAACGCCATCTTTTCCTGCTATACCCCAGAGGCTATCGCCTTTTATTACAGAATAAGCCATGCCGGTATCTTCCATTGACGGGAGAGCGCGCTCAATACCTTGCTCGTAGTAATACTGTTTTACAGCCATTTCAGCCTGAGACCTTGCTTTATTAGCAAGTTTGACTGCTTTTCCTTCGTTACCGCCTTTGGCTGCTTTTTCAGCTTTCTTGATGAATTTACCTGTATCTCTCCATAGATAACCAACTGCTTTGGCTTTTTTCATTGCTGCTTTGGCATTTGCAATCGCTACTGAGGATGCACTGGGGCCTTTGTCTGCTTTAGGGGCAGTTTCCTGCTTTTGTTGGCTTGCACAACCTACTGCGATACTTGCAGTCAATAAAACAATAGTTAACTGCTTGATTTTATTTTGAAATTTCATTTTTACTCCAGCTCCGGATACATCTATGGTTTGGTTAAATTTGTCTCTCTTTCTTATTCTACTATCAAATATACAATATCTTGCCGATGAAAAACACAATATATTTTTTTAATCAATATATCCTTTTAATAGAACCAGTTACATAACTTTTATATACATAATAGTAAACACCCTACCCAAATAACTGTCAAGTAAAAATGTGGTTTAATCTCACAAAAACTGATTATTTATTACTCATACAAACAACTCTTTTTCACCACTAACACCCTTTGAAACATCCTTCAGACAAACTATACTGCCTCTGCAACAACATGAGAGCCATATCAAATGACAATAGACGAAAAAACCACGTGCATTTTATACAATCCGAAATGCAGTAAGTGCAGGCAAACTCTGCAATTATTAAATGACAAGGGTATCGAACCCGATGTTATTGAATACCTGAATAACGTACCTGATTTTTCAACCATCGAGCAAATTCTCGATATGCTGGGTATCGAACCACGGGATCTCATGCGCACGCATGAAGCACCTTATAAAGATCTTGACCTGGGGCGAAGTGAACTGGGCCGCTCTGAATTAATTCAGGCCATGATCGATAACCCCATCCTTATCGAAAGACCTGTCGTTATTCAGAATGGCAAGGCTGTTATTGGCCGCCCACCTGAAAAAATACTGGATATCATACAATGAACGATGTTCTGGTATTGTTTTATAGTCGTCATGGCGCAACTGCAGAAATGGCACAATATATCGCTCGCGGCATAGAAGAAGTGGATGGCATGTTTGCACGCCTGCGTACGGTTGCAAATATTTCTTCCGTTTGTGAAAGCACCGAAGACAGTATTCCTGATACAGGTGCTCCCTATGCAACCATTGATGACCTTAACGAATGTTCCGGCATCGCGTTAGGTAGCCCAACCCGTTTCGGCAACATGGCTGCAGCCATGAAATATTTTATTGATAGCACCAGCAGCCTTTGGTTATCGGGTAGTTTAAGCGGTAAACCGGCAACGGTCTTTACCTCCACTTCCAGCCTGCACGGTGGACAGGAGACAACATTGATCAGCATGATGTTACCTCTCATGCACCATGGAATGGTCATACTCGGCCTACCCTACACCAACCCTGAATTACTCAACACCAACAGCGGTGGAACACCCTATGGTTGTAGCCACGTTGCTGGCAGCGATAGCAAACAACCACTCACTGACGAAGAGAAAACACTATGCAAGCAACAAGGTAAACGTCTGGCGATGGCCGCCAAACTACTCTGCCCTGATGTAAATAAACGAGCATTAAGATGAATAAAGTAAAAGTAACACGCACAATCGCCCTGACGGGTTATTTTGGAATCTGGATATTAATGCCTCTTTGGTACATATGGCTGGCACCTTCCACGCACTTCACTCCCGTCATGTCTGTGACTGTCTTGCTAACACCGCTGATATTTCCGCTTTTCGGAATGATTAAGGGAAAAGCCTACACCTATGAATGGAGCGCTTATGTATCCCTGCTTTATTTTATGCATGGCATTGGTGAAACCTATAGCGAGCCGGATCAACGACTATATGGCAGCCTGGAAATCATTTTGAGCTTGATGTGGTTTGGCGGATCAGTACTTTATACGCGCTATTATGTTCAACAACAAAACAGCCTTTCTGATAACACAAAATAATATTTTAATAACACGTCTTGAATATAAATATATCTAGGCCGGAAAATCCTGCTCGATCACATTCTTGATAAATGGAATCGTAATCCGTCTTTTACTAATGAGTGACTGACGGTCAAGGTGATCCAGCAGCCTGAATAACGTATCTGAATCACGTGCAAAATGTTTTAAAACATAATCAGCCACATCATCATTAAGTTCGAGCCCCCTCAAGCTTGCACGCATTTTAAATGCCTGATTTTTTTGCTTGTCATTCAACTCCCGCAAATGAAAAACAACACCCCATTCCATTCTTGACACAAGATCATTTAATGATAACCCCAGGTCTTTAGGACTGGTAATAGCCGAGAACAACATTCTTCCTTTATTCTCCCTGACACGATTATAAAGATTAAAAATCGCCTGCTGCCATTCCGGGTGAGCAACAAGTGCATTCATATCATCAATGCAAATAATGGCATAGTCTTCCAGACCTTCCAGCACATCAACCGGATAATTAATCATTTCAGCCAAAGGCAGATAATTGACACTTAGATCAGTTGCCGCCGCATGCTGGCAGACAGCATGTAACAAATGTGTTTTCCCGCAACCTTTCGCACCCCAAAGATAGACTACTGATTCGCCTGTGCCGGAAGCAAACTGTTTCAGTGTTGCCAGAAAAAACTCATCATCCGGGCAAACAAAATTTTCAAAATTCAGGCTTGTATTTAATTGGATCGCTAAAGGAAGCTGCACAGCGGGTCTCTATAAATCTACTGGTTTTGATTGATCGTACATATCACTATTAACATAACTGGCATGTACATGACGCAAGATAACAGCCAGCACCGCAGCAACGGGTAATGCCAACAACACCCCGACAAAACCAAAAAGCTGGCCACCCGCCATAACTGCAAAAATAACAGCGACCGGATGCAGACCAATACGGTCACCAACCAATGCAGGGGTCAACACCACGCTTTCCAATACCTGACCAATTGCAAATACAATGCCCACGTACGCAAGGTCAATCAGTTGCCCGGTTTGTAAAATAATAGCAACGCCGGCCATTAATATCCCCAGTATAAAACCGAGATAAGGGACAAAGCTGACCAGACCTGCAATCAAACCAATCAGCAACGCCAGTTTAAGCCCAACCACCCATAAACCGAGGCTATAGATCACTGCCAATGCCAGCATTACCAGCATTTGCCCGCGCATAAATGCACCCAGAACATCATCAGACTCTTTCGCAATCCGGGTCACTTTAGCTTCTATATTTCGTGGAATAAATGCATGCACACGTTTTATCAGCAAATCCCAGTCACGCAATAAATAAAATGTCACCACTGGCACCAACACCAACGAGCCGACCCAACCGATTATGGCCAACCCTGACATCGACAGAGAACCCAGTACGGCTCTGGCGAAACCGCCTGCTTGCTGCCAATGCCCGCTCAACCACTGTTTTATGGTACCCATATCAACCCGGATATCTGTCAACCCTAACTGGGCGGCCAACCAGGGAATTACCTTGTTCTGTAATGCATCCAGATATTCAGGCAACTTTTGTAACAAGTACATAACCTGCTTTTCAATCTGGGGAACCAGTAACAACAAAAACAATAAGAACAGTATCGTTAGAATACTGAACACCATTATCACCGCCAGAGTTCGAGACAATTTATATTTTTCCAGTCTGTCTACGAGCGGGTCACCCAGGTAGGCAAGACCAACTGCCACCAAAAAGGGCGTTAATACCGGTGCTAGCAGATAAATCAACCAACCAAGCGTAAACACGGCTACAAACCAGAACCATTTTTGTGAGTCTGTCATTATTCAAGCATCCCTTTTTAATCGCCAGGCTTTCACACCCCATGTCAATACATAACCTAAACCACTCAATACTGTCGTAAACAAAACCGTATATATCATGGCATTCAACCAGGCTGGTGGTACAGCTAAAATACTTTTATCTATCAATATAAACACCACCAGTAATATTTGTACCAGGGTATTCAACTTGCTTATCCATGATGGAGCCGCACGCATTTTTTCAATCTGAAAATAATAATAGAGCCCGCCACAAACGATCAATACATCGCGTAAAATAACAGCCGACAATAACCAGACAGGGATTAGTCCAACCCAGGTAAGCGCGAAATACGCCGACACCTGCATAGCCTTGTCCGCCAAAGGATCTAACCAGCCCCCCAGAGCACTACCCCACTGATATTTCCGTGCCAGGTAACCGTCCAGTGCATCGGATAACCCCGCTACAATAAAAAGTGCCAATGCATACTGATACTGATTATGTAACAAAAACCAGACAACCGGGACGATAAGTAACACCCGCACAAAACTGATCAGATTGGGAATATCACTTTTTTTCACAGCTTCAGACGATAATCAAGTATTTTAATTAATGGAGTTTCTTCAGTGAGAACCTTTTTATTTATATCTTCTTCAGCTTGAACAACAGGCTGAACCGGAATCACTTCATCATCAACCAGTAAACGCCGCTCGAGCCTGAACACCTGCTCCAGACCTTCCACGGTTCCATTTATCTCTATCACGTAGGTAACATTACCCTGAGCAAAATAAACAGGATTGAATCGCGTAATCGCTGATACGTTTTTTAAATATTGATTGGCTTTTGCGTAAGCCTGCAAGGAATCTATAGCCGATATTTTTAAATAGTACTGGCTTGCATCATAAGTACTCTCCAAGGCATAGCGGCTTGCCATTAAATCACCCAGACCATTAAAACCTGCAGCCACCACACTATCAATATTCTTACCTGACCCTGACCAATGTTGCTCGTCAGTTTCCGATATCAGCGTCCAGCGAGATTCCCAGCCATCTGCCGATGGAAATACTCGCCCTACTAAAATATTTTCAGTAGCATAACGTGCGGATGCGCTTTTTATCACTCCTGTAAAACCACCCCAGACATCCGCTACACTCACATTTTGTTGATCTTCAAGGTCAAACAATGGAACCAGAACAGGGACACCCCGGCGACGTGCATTCGTTAGTACCGAACGATAAAAACTGCTTTCTTCATCAGCCGACATCAGTTGCCTGTTATCCTGATTCTGAATAGCGATCCAAATCAGCGTCTCTGGTCGCGTACTCCCCCATAATGGCAACTGCTGGTCACGCAGTAATTTCTGAATCGCTTTTCGATTAAACCGTACCCACAGAACAAGGTCAGGTTTTTGCCCCGCTTTTGCATCAGGGTTAATACTGGAATGATAACGATACTGCTCTACATAAGCCGAGGTGCGATCCAGTACATCCATAAACTGACCAAACTCTTCCAAAGCAACTGACCCCGTCAATCGGGTAATAAGGTCTGCGAGACCCTTCCTCAGTGCACGCTTTCGCTCCTGCCTTGCCTGATTACTAACCGGCACCTCTACTTCATACAGACCGTCAACCCGAACAGCTGCATTAACACTCGCTGTCGAGATAAAGAAAATAGCTAAAATCAGGCACATATAGCCAGATAATTGTCTTATTGATAATCGCATAAACCCAATTCATTCATCATAAAAAAAATAATTAAACATACCCACTACAGGCTCTTACCGTGTAAAATAACATAATTTTATGCCGTACCACCATGCCAGCCTGCATTTCTCATCAGAATAACGTGTGCGGTTTGTGTTACTTGGCCATTAATGCTCAGGAGATGTTAATTGTGACCCAGGATTCCCGTAATAACGGATCAGATAATGCTTCAAAATCACTCAACTACCGTGATGCCGGAGTTGATATCGATGCAGGGAATGCACTAATTGAACGCATAAAACCCATTGCGAAACAAACCTTTAGGCCTGGCGTCTTAACTGGTTTAGGTGGTTTTGGGGCATTATTTGAACTTCCGCTGGATAAATATAAAAAACCGGTACTGGTATCGGGCACCGATGGCGTAGGCACAAAACTGAAGCTTGCCATAGAGATGAATAAACATGACACCATTGGCATTGATCTGGTGGCAATGTGCGTCAATGATTTGATTGTAGGTGGAGCCGAGCCTCTCTTCTTCCTGGACTATTATGCAACGGGCGCATTGGACGTTGATGCTGCCGCATCGGTTATGACGGGCATTGGGCGCGGCTGCGAAATGTCCGGCGCTGCATTAACCGGTGGCGAAACTGCTGAAATGCCAGGCATGTATGCAAAAGAAGATTATGATCTGGCCGGGTTTTGTGTCGGCATCGTAGACAAGGAAAATATTATTGACGGCTCTGAGGTCAGACCCGGCGATGTACTGATCGGGCTTGCATCATCAGGCCCTCATTCTAATGGCTATTCCCTCATCAGAAAAGTTATTGAGCAGTGCAATGCTGATCTGGCTCAGGAATTTGGCGACAGCACACTGGGTGAAACACTACTTGAACCCACTCGCATTTACGTTAAACCTTTACTCAAACTGTTTGAACAAGTGAACGTACATGCGCTGGCGCATATTACCGGCGGCGGTCTGACAGAAAACTTACCCCGCGTTATGCCGGAAAACACCGTTGCAAAAATAGACCGCAATAGCTGGGCCCGGCCTGCAATCTTCGACTGGTTACAGGAAAAAGGCAACATTAAAGACACGGACATGTTCGTTACCTTTAATTGCGGCATTGGCATGGTGCTGTGCGTATCAGCCGATGATGCTGATAAAACACTCGCCTTTCTGAAACAGGAAGGCGAAACAGCCTGCGTAATAGGCAAAATTGACTCCGCTGATGGCGGTGACCAGGTACAGATAAGCTAAACATCATGAGCCAGGATAAACTTCCAGTCGTCATACTCATCTCCGGCAGAGGCAGTAACATGCAAGCCATTATTGATGCCAACAAAACAGGTGACCTGGACATCGACATCAAGGCGGTGATCAGTAACCAGCCGGATGCAGCCGGGCTTGATATTGCGGCCAATTCGAACATACCCACCATCACCATAGACCACACGAAATACGCCAGCCGCGAAGCATTTGATCTCGCACTGATGAAGGAAATTGATGAACATAAACCAGCGCTTGTAATCCTTGCGGGTTTTATGCGCATCCTCAATGATAACTTTGTTAATCACTACCTCGGCCGCATGTTAAACATTCACCCCTCTTTACTACCAAAGTACCCCGGTTTAAATACACACCAGCGCGCCCTGAACAGTAAAGATGACACCCATGGTGCCAGCATTCATTTTGTCACAAATGAACTGGATGGCGGCCCTGTTGTCATACAAGTAGAGGTTCCCATTAAACAGAATGACGATGCTGATACACTCTCAGCTCGCGTACTAAAGCAGGAACATAGAATTTACTGCATAGCCATACAATGGTTTGCTGACAAACGACTGGCATTAAAAAACAATCTGGCAGAACTTGACGATAATACGTTAACAGAACCCTATAAATTCGAACCAGATTGATCGCATTGAAACATCAAGGGCAAAAAATGAAAAAAACTATCATCGCAATTCTTATATACAGCCCACTATTCACTTCTCACGTATTTGCAGCTTTCCCGCCTGATTTTAATGCAACCTACCAGCTAAACAAACTTGGTTTGAATGCAGCTGAAGCATCCTTCACCCTTAAAGAAAATAATGACTCATGGCTTTATCGAAGTGTTACCAAAACCAAAGGGTTTATATCGATCTTCCGTAAAGATAAAATTATTGAAGAAACCCTTATAAAAAAAATATCTGGCGAAAATAAACCTCTTAACTATAAATATATTCATAATAGCAAGAAAAAAAACCGCAATCGCTCGATTCAATTTGACTGGAAAAACAAAATAGCAAACGCCACATCAAAAGGCATCAAATACACGCTTGAGATCCCTGATGAAGCCATTGATAATTTTTCTCTGCAATTAAGAATAATGCACGATCTGGATGATGGAAAATCCCGGCTCGAGTACCAAATTATCCACAAGGGACAGCTTAAACCTTATACTTTTGAGATACTGGGAAAGGAAAAGATAGAAACACCCGTCGGTAATTTTTATGCCACAAAAATAAAACGCTCACGAAAAAACGAAACCCGAACTACTATTATGTGGCTATCGCCAGAGTTACATTATTTACCCGTTATGATAAAACACATTGAAAAAGACGGTACAGATTTCTATCTGAAACTAAGCCAGGTTAGCGGACCCATCACAAATGGCAAACAATATAATGTAACAACAGATGAAGACGAATGACCTGCCATGTCATTATATGAGCGTTATATACTACCTGAACTAATTCAATACATTTGCAATCGCAAACAATTCAAGGAAAGACGCCAGTCAATCCTTCACCACGCAAAAGGAACCGTACTGGATATCGGCATGGGCTCAGGAACCAATCTGCCTTTTTTAAAGACCCCTGATATCAAACATATCTTCGGCCTCGAACCGTCAGAACGCTTACGACATAAGGCGATGATCAATGCTGATAAACTTGATCTTCGCATTGAACCCATTTCAAATGGCGCCGAAGACATTCCACTGGAAAAACATTCGGTTGATACGGCTATTCTTACCTTCACCATGTGCACCATTCCGGACATTGACAAGGCACTAAAAGAAATCAACAGAGTCTTGAAACCCGGCGGGCAATTATTATTTTGTGAACATGGCAGGGCACCCGATGAAAATATACTACGGTGGCAAAACCGACTAAACCCCGTATGGAAAAAGATTGCCGGGGGCTGCAACCTGAACAGAAATATACCCGAATTAATAAAACAAGCTGACTTTAAAATTCAAACAATCGATCAGTCATACATGCCGGGGCCAAAGGCCATGAGCTTTATTCATAAAGGAGTAGCAGTAAAATAATTACGACTATAATTTGCAATGTTTTATGCAGAAACGACACCTGCATGCAAGACAACTATGCCTTTGGCAGTGTTACGCCTTGCTGCCCCTGATATTTGCCACCCCGATCTTTATAAGATGTATCACAAACTTCATCAGATTCAAAAAATAACATCTGCGCAACACCTTCATTGGCATAAATTTTTGCGGGCAACGGGGTAGTATTGGAAAATTCCAGTGTGACATGCCCTTCCCACTCTGGCTCCAGTGGCGTGACGTTTACAATAATACCACAACGTGCGTACGTCGATTTACCCAGACAAATGGTTAATACGCTTCGAGGGATACGAAAATTCTCAACCGTTCGCGCAAGTGCAAAAGAATTGGGGGGAATAATGCAAACATCTCCCTTGAAATCAACAAAACTGTGTTCCGAAAAATTTTTCGGATCAACAATAGCAGAATTAATATTGGTAAATATCTTGAATTCATCGGCACAACGCACATCATAACCATAACTGGATGTTCCATATGAAATGATACGACCGCCTTCATTCTCTCTGACCTGACCTGGCTCATAAGGCTCTATCATGCCTTCATTTTCGGCCATTTTTCGTATCCAGCTATCTGCTTTAATGCTCATAATTATCCCAATTGTCTAAAGTTTGCTTAATAAACAAATATTACAGGGTATGGGGCTTTTTTTCTAGCGCCTATTTTCAGGTTTTTTCATTAAATGACAAGTACTTAACTGCATTAGCTTCACCAACCTTTGATAGAAATCAAGTCTGGCCATTCTCCATCTGTTTACTACTTTTCAAGTCTGGAATATTTTTTATTGCCCGGATCTGACGACTGTTTCTCAGAAAATTCCTGTTCAATGCCGATAAACTATAACCAGACCGACCGAGGATTCGCATCATGAAAAGACGACTATATTACCTGTTACCAGAAACATCTCATGCTGCCCGACTGGTTAAAGACCTCAACATAAATGGCGTCAAATCACGACACATGCATGCGGTAGCCAATAACAAGACAGCCCTGTCTGATCTTCCACTCACGAATATCAGGCAACGAAAAGATCTCGGTAAAAAAATTGAAAACCAGCTTTGGGACGCAGACCTGATGTTGTTTTTCCTGGCTCTGCTTTCACTATTCCTGATGGCTATCCAGCAAGTACCCGGATGGACGCTGATCATCCCTATCAGCATCATGGCTCTGACTTATGCATTGGGAAATTATTTTATTCAACACATCCCTAATGTACACCTTGATGAATTTTGTAATGCCATGAAACACCATGAGATTATTCTAATGATAGATGTACCACGCAATGATATCTGGGATGTACAACAATTTATAAAACATCACCACCCGGAAGCGGTTACCGGAGGTATTGGCTGGACCAGTGAGGCTCTTAAAATATAGCGTGCGGATAAAAGTTCTTTAACCGCAGAGGACGCAGAGGTACGCAGAGGATTATAGTAAAATATCACTGCTGTCCCGTTAACATTGGAGTAAATTGGCTTAAAGACTTAAGGCGCAACGACTTACATGATTATTAAGTAGCGTAAACATGAAACCAATGTTGTCATACCCGCGCAGGCGCACTACTGTCCGGAATAATTTTATTGCGATATTCTCATGGGCGCACATTCATTTAATATTTAGCGAGGATCAGAACCACCTTCTTTGAACCGCCAAGACGCCAAGGACGCCAGGAATTTACGCAAAATTAAAAAAACTTGGCGTCCTTGGCGTCTTGGCGGTTATCAAGTTTCACTGTTATTTATTTGCATCTTACAGCTATAATCAATAGGGCATAACTTTTTAGTCCATTTATTATTCTGGACAGTAGTGCGCACAGATGGGTATCCAGTAAGTGCTTGATTCCCGCCTGCGCGGGAATGACGAGTTAACGGGACAGCAGTGTAATAATATATTTACCTCTGCGGTTCAAGCCCTGGTTCAAGCCTTTATAAATATCAAATCAATTATTTTCAATAACGATCTGCGGGAACTTGGCACTGTGATTTTTCGCCTGCAATGACAATTTAGCCGCTGTACGGCGAGCAATCTCACAATAAATCTGCGCTATGCGGCTTCCAGGTTCTGCCACAACAGTAGGTTTGCCGTTGTCGGTTTCTTCACGAATACGAATATCCAGTGGAAGCGCACCCAGAAAATCAACATCAAACTCTTCAGACATATTCTGACCACCACCCTGACCAAAGATATGCTCTTCGTTTCCACATTCGCTACAAATATGAATACTCATATTTTCAACGATACCCAGAACAGACACTTCAACCTTTTCAAACATCTTCAGGCCTTTACGAGCATCAAGCAGGGCAATATCCTGAGGTGTTGTAACGATCACTGCACCACTCACGGGTACTTTCTGCGCCAGCGTTAACTGGGTATCACCTGTGCCAGGCGGTAAATCTATAATAAGGTAATCCAGATTATCCCACTTGGTATCTACCAGTAACTGCTCCAGGGCTTGCGTTACCATCGGGCCACGCCAGATCATCGGCGTATCTTCTTCAATCAGAAATCCAATCGACATGGACTGAATATCATAGCTCATCACCGGTTCAAGTGTTTTACCATCAGCAGACTCAGGTTTACCTGATGAAATGCCCAACATACGTGGCTGACTGGGGCCATATATATCTGCATCCAGAATACCTACATTGGCTCCTTCTGCTGATAATGCCAATGCCAGATTAACGGCAGTTGTAGACTTACCTACACCGCCTTTACCAGAGGCAATAGCAATAATATTCTTGACGCCTTCAATAGACTTAAGGCTCTTTTGCACAACGTGTGCTGAAATTTTCCAGTCTACATTGATTTCGGCTGAATCAACCCCATCAATGCCTTTGACCACTTCTGCTAAATCGGCAGCCAGTTTATCTTTAAAACCTTTGGCCGGATAACCCAGAGTCACATCGACTTTAACCTTGCTACCATCAACTTCAATATTCTTCACTGACTTGGTCGATACCAGGTCTTTTTCCAGATGAGGATCAATATAGCCTTTAAGGGCTTCTTCTACCTGACTTTGGCTAACATTTGACATACTGCACTCTCCTAACGACCTTTCCGGAACTTAATTCCAGACTAAAATGATCGGGTATTATACACAATTTTTCAGGGGTGAGTAGTATTTCATAATGTACTGTTGAACGCCATCATTTATCCTTGTAACACAAGTGGTCTTTCGCCTGTTTCCGATATCGAATGAAAGCTGCCGCGCACATAATAATCCGGTATAATCCGTATTTTATGTACAGATTCAAGCAATTGGGTAAAAAATGAGCACAAATCAGCGAAAAATTCTGGTTACCAGCGCCCTGCCATACGCCAATGGCAGTATTCATCTCGGGCACCTGGTTGAATATATCCAGACTGATATCTGGGTCCGTTTCCAGAAAATGAACGACCAGGAATGCTATTACGTCTGCGCTGATGATACCCATGGCACCCCCATCATGCTGCGTGCTGAACAGGAAGGCATAACGCCGGAAGCACTAATTGAACGCGTGCATACAGAACATCTGCAAGACTTTACCGATTTTAATATCGACTTTGATAACTACTACTCAACCAATTCGGATGAAAACCGCGAGTTAGCAGAAGGCATGTACCTTAAACTCCGCGAGGCAGGCCTTATCGAAAGCCGCATGACTGAACATTATTATGACCCGGAAAAAGAAATGTTCCTGCCGGATCGTTATATTAAAGGTGAGTGTCCAAAATGCCATGCTCAGGATCAATACGGCGATGGTTGTGAGGTATGCGGTGCAACCTATACCACTACGGATCTCATCAAACCCTATTCGGCTGTATCCGGTGCCACACCGGTGCGCAAGGAAACGGAACACTTTTTCTTTAAACTCAGCGAGTGCATTGATTTTCTGCGTGAATGGATGAAATCCGGGAATCAGGGTAGTAGCCCGCTTCCATCCGAATCAGTCAACAAACTCGAAGAATGGTTTGACGCCGGTCTGCGCGACTGGGAAATTTCCCGTGACGCGCCTTATTTTGGTTTTGAAATACCTGATGCCCCCGGTAAATACTTTTATGTCTGGCTCGATGCACCAATAGGTTACATGGCCAGTTTCAAAAACCTGTGCGCCAGAAAAGACATCGACTTTGACAGCTTCTGGGGCAAGGACAGTAAAACCGAGCTCTACCATTTTATTGGTAAAGACATCCTGAGTTTTCATGCCCTGTTCTGGCCAGCAACGCTGCATAACGCTGATTACCGCACACCAAGCAAGATTTGCGTGCATGGCTTCCTGACCGTCAACGGGCAAAAGATGTCCAAATCTCGCGGAACATTTATCACTGCCCGCTCCTACCTTGATTTTTTACAACCGGAATACCTGCGTTATTATTTTGCTGCCAAGCTCAATGACAAGGTAGAAGATATTGATTTAAACCTTGAAGATTTTATTGCCCGGGTCAACAGTAACCTGATCGGGAAATACGTCAATATAGCCAGTCGCACTGCCGGTTTTATCAGCAAGAAATTTGCCGGCCGCCTGTGTGACTCTATCGACGAAATGGATATCATCCCCCTGGAAAGAGTTAAACGCGAAGCCGACAACATAGCCGAATGTTATGAAAACAGACAATTCAGCGAAGCTGTTAGACTGATTATGGACATGGCCGACACCGCCAATGAATATGTTAATGACATGCAGCCCTGGGTCATTGCCAAAGAAAAAGGCAAGGAAGAGCGTTTGCACCAGATTTGTACAACAGGGATAAACCTGTTCAGGATACTCACCATTTATCTGAAACCCATTCTCCCGGAAATGGCACAACAGATAGAAACTTTTCTGAATATTGAGCCCCTGCAATGGCACGACAGTGAAACGTTATTACTTGATCATGAGATCAGGAAATATAAACACCTGGCCAAACGCATCGAAGAAAAACAGGTAAACGACATGCTTGAGAAAAATGAACAAACGCTGGGAGCCCAACCGGAAAAAAGTAAGCTGGCTGCCGCAAAGAAAACACCGCAAACTGAGCAGACACCGATTGCCGATACCATAGAGTTTGATGATTTTGCAAAAATTGATTTACGTATCGCCCGTATTGTCAAAGCCGAACATGTAGAAGGTGCAGACAAATTACTGCAACTAACTCTCGATATTGGAGAAGAAACCCGAAATGTCTTTGCCGGAATCAAGTCAGCCTATAATCCGGAAGACCTTGAAGGCAAACTAACGGTCATGGTCGCTAATCTTGCTCCTCGAAAAATGCGTTTTGGACTATCCGAAGGCATGGTACTGGCGGCGGGCCCGGGTGGAAAAGATCTCTGGATACTTGAACCTCATGATGGCGCCCAACCCGGTATGAAAGTAAAATAATCCCGGCACAGGTCAGTAGCCATACCGACCTATGCCCCTTAAATTAAAGGGTCATTCATGAATAAGCCTTTATCTTTTATAGCAGATATTTTATCTTTATCTTATGACTGAATACGCACTCTTATTAGTAAGCACTGTTCTCGTTAATAATTTCGTTCTGGTGAAGTTTCTTGGCCTGTGCCCGTTTATGGGCGTGTCTCGCAAGCTGGAAACTGCTGTTGGCATGTCGCTGGCCACCACCTTTGTATTAACCTTGTCTTCAATGTTCAGCTACCTCGTCAACGAGTACCTGTTAATGCCATTAGGTATCGAATACCTGCGCACTCTCAGTTTTATTCTTGTCATCGCCGTCGTTGTACAAATTACTGAAATGGTTGTACATAAAACCAGTCCACTGTTATATCAGGTACTGGGTATTTTCCTGCCACTGATCACCGCAAATTGTGCCGTACTCGGTGTTGCCTTACTTAATGTTCAGGAACAACACAGCTTTACCGAATCGGTTTTATACGGATTCGGCGCTGCTGTCGGTTTTTCAATGGTTCTCATTCTGTTTGCAGCCATGCGTGAACGCATCACTTTTGCCGATGTACCTGAAGCATTCAAAGGCAATGCTATCGCCCTGATTACAGCAGGCCTCATGTCACTTGCTTTCATGGGATTCTCGGGCCTGATAAAAACCTGATGCTAACAGCCATCATTACAATGTCAGTACTGGCTGCCATTTTTGGCTTGGTTCTGGGTTTTATTGCAGTTAAATTTCATATCGAAGGAGACCCGGTCGTTGATAAAGTCGATGCGCTATTACCGCAAACACAATGTGGCCAGTGTGGTTACCCGGGTTGTCGTCCCTACGCCACGGCCATTGCAAAAGGTGAGGCCGATATAAACCAATGCCCTCCCGGAGGTGAATCTACCATTGATGCCCTTGCTGATCTGCTTGGCGTTGACAGCAAACCGCTTAATCCGGAAAACGGCGTTGATGAAGATATTAAAACAGTTGTTATCATCGATGAGGAAATTTGTATTGGTTGCACATTATGCATACAGGCCTGCCCTGTTGATGCTATTTCAGGTGCCGCAAAACAAATGCATACCATTATAACTGACGAGTGCACCGGCTGTGATTTATGCATCCCTCCCTGCCCGGTTGAATGCATTTATATCGTACCCGTTAAAGACGAACTATCAACCTGGAAATGGCCCAGCCCGCAAGCACCTCAAACCCTTTCATCACCACTGAAAAAATGCACAGGTGAAAAATGAACAGGTCAAACAACAAACTCTGGTCATTTCACGGGGGGCTGCATTTACCCGGACATAAATCCATCTCTACCGGACGAGCCATTAGCAAGACTTTTATCCCTTCCAGATTAATTCTGCCGTTACAACAACATATCGGTGAGTCATCTGAACTGGTGACCAAAATAGGCGACAAGGTTTTAAAAGGCCAAATCCTCGCGAGAGCAAACGGTTATGTCAGTGTACCGCTACATGCCCCGACATCGGGAACCATTACCCACATTGAAGAACATATTGTTCCGCACCCTTCCGGCCTGTCGGCACTTTGCATAACAATTGAAACAGATCAAAAAGATGAATGGATCAAAATAGAAGAAACACCCGATTATAAAAACATGGATCCAAGTGCGTTACGTAACAGAATAAGAGATGCGGGCATTGTCGGCCTCGGCGGTGCAGGTTTCCCTACCTTTATCAAACTCAATCCGGGTTCTCGAACTGCCATAGATGAACTCATTATCAATGCCGCAGAATGCGAACCTTATATCAGCTGCGATGATATGCTTATGCGTGAACGCGCGCAGGAAATAATACAAGGCGTGCAAATTATGCAACATGCCTTGCAAGCAAGGCGCTGCCTTATTGGTATTGAAGACAACAAACCTGAAGCCCTGGCCGCTTTAAACAAGGCATTGCAATTATCCGGTTCCGGCTCAATTGATATCATCAGTATACCTACCCGCTACCCTGCCGGTGGGGAAAAACAACTGATCAAGATACTCACTGGCAAAGAATCACCCAGCCATGGTTTACCGCTGGATATTGGCGTGGTCTGTCAAAATACGGGGACTGCAGCTGCCGTATCTCAAGCTATCCTGCATGGCAAACCTCTGCTATCAAGGGTTATTACACTTACGGGTGACGGCATCAAACAACCCGGCAATTATGATGTCCTCATCGGCACACCTATAAACGAATTGATAGAACATAGTGGCGGTTACCATCAATCTGTTAAACAACTTCTTATGGGCGGCCCGATGATGGGTTTTAATCTTGACACTGATCAGCTACCTGTCATCAAAACCACCAACTGCCTGCTTGCATTATGCGAGCCTCACACCGATTCCTCGCAAAATGTTATGCCTTGCATTCGCTGCGGTGCCTGCATGGATGTTTGCCCGGTAAAACTCCTACCCCAGCAACTTTACTGGCAAGCCTACGCAAAAGACTTTGACAAAATACAGGACTACAATTTATTTGACTGCATTGAATGCGGATGCTGTTCATATGTTTGCCCCAGCCAGATCCCGCTGGTTCAGTACTACCGTTTTGCCAAAACCGAGATATGGGCGCAGGAACGCGACAAAATAAAATCTGACCATGCCCGTGAACGACACGAATTCAGACTGGAAAGACTGGAGCAGGAAAAACGCGAACGCGAAGAACGCATGCGTAAGAAAAAAGCAGCACTTCAGGCAAATAAAAATAAACCCGGTAAAAATGAAGCAAAAAAAGATGCCATTGCGGAAGCACTTGCACGCGTCAAGGCCAAGCAACAAAATGAAACAATAGAACCTAAAAATACCAATAACCTGACACCAGGGCAACAACAAAAAATAGATGATATTAATAACCGCAGAACAAAACAAAAAACAGTGCCTGATAAACAACCAGAAAAAAACAACGCATCAAAAAGTGACAATACGGCAGAATAATTATTATGCAATTTAATAAAACAACTTCAATCAATATGCATAACAGCAATAATGTATCCGCAGTCATGCTGCGAGTTTTACTGGCATTACTGCCTGGTACATTAATCTACGCTTACTTTTTTGGCTGGAATATACTCCTTAATATAACTATTGCCTGCATCACAGCAGTTATCAGCGAAGCACTGATGTTATACCTGCGCAAACGCCCGATAAAACCCTACATGAAAGATTACAGCGCTATTCTCACAGCCTGTTTACTCGCGCTTGCTTTACCCACGCTCGCACCCTGGTGGTTAATCGTCATTGCTACTTTATTTGCTATCATTATCGCCAAACACCTGTATGGCGGGCTTGGTTATAACCCGTTTAACCCGGCTATGGTTGGTTATGTTGTCGTCATGATCTCGTTTCCCCAGTACATGACACAGTGGCTTATCCCTCATAACGGGCTTGACCTCATGCAAACACTGCAATTACAACTGTGGGGAATAACCCCTGAAAGTATAATCCTTGACAGCATTACCTCCGCCACCCCTATCGATAGCATTAAAACCGGGCTTAGCCTGCAACGCCCCATTACCGAAATAGGCCAGTCGCCATTATTTGGTACATTAGGCGGCATTGGCTGGGAGTGGATCACCACAGGATTTTTCGCAGGGGGCCTCTGGTTAATTTACAAACGAACAATAGGCTGGCAAATACCCGTTGCGATGTTAAGCACAATCGCCGCCATGTCACTGGTCTTCAATTTTATTTCACCAGAACTATATGCTGGCCCCTTACTCCACCTATTTAATGGTGGCACCGTACTGGCTGCTTTTTTCATCGCCACCGACCCGGTCAGTGCCAGCACCACACCAAAAGGAAGAATTATTTATGCCATAGGCATTGGCTTGTTAACCTACATCATCAGAACATGGGGTGGTTATCCGGATGGTATCGCCTTTGCAGTATTATTAATGAACATGGCCGTACCAACGATCGACTATTACACCCAGCCAAGAATATTCGGAGCAAACAGATAATGAAAAATCTGAGCAAAAACAGCATACGCTCTGGCATCCTTCTGGCTTTTTTTGCACTGATTGGAACAGGCCTGCTAAGTTTCACACATGAAATGACACGCGATAAAATCATTGCTGTTGAACGTGAGGCCTTGCAAAAAAGCCTGCATAAAATTATTAACCCCGACATGCATGATAACGAATTATATACAGACACCATTACCGTTACTGACAGAGCATTACTGGGCTCAAAGGAACCTGTCACTGTTTATCGTGCACGCATGCAAGGCAAAAATGTTGCCGTCGTCTTTAGCAGTATTGCCCCTGACGGGTACAATGGCACCATCAAATTACTTGTGGGTATTCTGAAAAATGGCACACTGTCAGGTGTGCGTATTGTTACACATAGAGAAACACCTGGCCTCGGTGACGCCATTGAAGCAGAGCGTTCTGACTGGATACTGGGTTTTAATGAAAAATCACTAACCAAACCCGACATCAGCAAATGGAAAGTTAAAAAAGACGGCGGCGCATTTGATCAATTTACCGGTGCAACCATCACACCGCGCGCAATTGTTAAAGCCGTTAAAAATACCCTGTTATACTATCAAACACATCAACAAGAAGTTTTTACGGCCACTACCGTGCAGACAGGTAACCCTCATGAGTGAAGCTATCAAAAAAATAACCAAAGACGGATTCTGGACCAACAACCCGGCACTCGTACAGCTATTGGGTTTATGCCCTCTTCTCGCAGTTACCTCTACCTTTATTAACGGCCTCGGACTCGGCATAGCAACCACACTGACACTGGTCGGCTCAAATGTGATTGTTTCCATGATCCGCAACCTGGTACGCAGCGAAATTCGTATACCGGTATATGTTTTGATCATTGCATCACTCGTCACCATCATAGAACTAATCCTTAATGCCTACTTTCATCCTCTATACAAAACATTAGGTATTTTTATTCCACTCATCGTCACCAACTGCTCCATAATCGGCCGCGCCGAGTCTTTTGCTTCCAAACATTCTGTCCGCCATTCCTTTGTCGACGGCCTGAGCATGGGGCTGGGCTTTACTGCGGTATTGATCCTGCTTGGTGGGCTACGTGAGATCATTGGCATGGGCACCCTGTTTGCGCAAGCTGATTTAATGTTTGGCGAAGCCGCTAAAGGATTATCAATTACCTTCATTGATGACTACCCCGGTTTTCTGTTAGCCGTATTACCGCCAGGAGCTTTCATCGGACTGGGAATGATCATTGCCGCAAAAAATGTTATTGATCGTCGCGCAACACAACGTGCTAAAACACTTGTCAGCATGACCCCTGCAACGGAAATTTCGCAAGCACAGTAATCAAATTATCGTGGGAGCGGTCCTTGATCGCGATAAAAGAATAACTTAACTCTCATATCTGAAATATTAACTGAACACATGAGATTTTTTATATGCCGAGGGAAATCAATTTAAAAGCTTCTTTTATCGCGGTCAAGGACCGCTCCCACAATTTTAAAATTCCAGAACCAGGACAATAAACCATTAATGAACCCTGCAAAACGTTACGAAATCTTTCAACGCCTGAAAGCACACATACCCGAACCCAAAACTGAACTGAAATACAAGAACACCTTTCAGCTGCTCATTGCTGTTTTGTTATCGGCTCAAGCAACAGACGTCGGCGTAAACAAGGCAACAAAAGCTTTATTTAAAAAATGCAAAACGCCTCAATCCATGCTTGATCTTGGCGGAGATGGCTTGCGCGAGTATATAAAAACCATCGGCCTGTATAATACAAAAGGTAAAAATATACTTAAGACATGCAATATATTAATTAACAAATATAACGGAAAGATACCGGATAACAGAGAAGCACTGGAGTCATTACCCGGCGTGGGACGAAAAACAGCCAATGTTGTACTCAATACGGCCTTTGGACACCCAACTATAGCCGTTGATACACATATATTCCGGGTTTCAAATCGCACTCGCATCGCACCCGGTAAAAATGTCGTCGAAGTGGAAAAGAAACTGCTAAAATTCGTCCCGGAAGAATTCAAACTTGATGCACACCACTGGTTAATCTTGCACGGCCGATATACCTGCATCGCACGTAAACCTCGGTGTGGCTCATGTGTTATTGAAGATTTATGTGAATTTAAACAAAAGACGGAAGTCTAAAAAAACCATTAATTTCAGGTTATTTCTATGTTTGTCAGTCAGGATCGCAACGAGATCAGAACATTTTTCCGCATATCATGGAAAAAACTAATCGAGAAAAAACCCATCGAACCGCTTGAAATACTGGTCGGCGAAGTCGTCGCTATGCACCCGGAATATCATGCCATACTGGAAGATGACAAGTCAGAACTGAATAAAGACTATCTTGCGGAAGATGGTCAGACAAACCCGTTTTTGCATATGGGGATGCACATAACCTTACGTGAACAATGCGCTAGCGACCATCCTGGCGGCATTGTTAATGTGTATCAGGAATTACTAAAGAAATCTGGTGACCCACATACAATAGAACACATTATGATGGATTGCCTCGCAGAAACACTTTGGCAGGCACAAAAAACCAACCAACTCCCCGATGATCTTGCTTATATAGCCTGTCTTAATCAATTAATTAATAAAATTTGATATAAATTTGTGATTTTTTGTGTCTATACTGAACTTTCGCGACTTAACAAAGTCCGATTGATTAAGGCTAAACAGTGGTTGACGGAACACTTTATCCGCGCGATAAGTTACACGCCTTATTAAATAATAATGGTCACTATCTAAAATATTTTAGGAGCAATTAAAGATGTCTAAGAAATTCACTCAAAAACCTCTGGCAGCAGCATTAGGCGCGGCATTTCTTTCTACGGTTACGGTAAGCACTGCAGTACAAGCCAACCAGAACCCTTTCGCAGCCAACCAGCTCTCCAGTGGCTATATGCAAATTGCCATGGAAGGAAGCTGTGGTAGCAAACATGCCAAAATGAATGAAGGCAAATGCGGCGCTGGCATGAAGAAGAAAGAAGCCAAAACCGAAGGGAAATGTGGTGCTGGCATGAAGAAAGAAGCCAAAACCGAAGGAAAATGTGGTGCTGGCATGAAGAAGGAAGTCAAAGCCGAAGGGAAATGTGGCGGTAATAAAATGAAAGACGGCATGATGAAGAAAAAAGCTGAAGGCAAATGCGGAGAAGGCAAATGCGGCGCTAATAAAATGAAAGATGGCAAGATGAAGAAAAAAGCTGAAGGCAAATGCGGAGAAGGCAAATGCGGCGCTAACAAAATGAAAGATGGCAAGATGAAGAAAAAAGCTGAAGGCAAATGTGGCGACGGAATGAAAAGCGATAGCATGAAGAAAAAAGCCGAAGGCAAATGCGGCGGTGGAATGAAATAAGGTATTACGTGTGAGTTCATCACAATACCAGATTGAAGGTAGCGGCCTGGGCCTACGACGATCCATTCTGGATTCGTTGGCCGAGGCCAATCCCTCTGAAATAGATTTTATGGAAATTGCCCCTGAAAACTGGATCGGTGTCGGTGGCAGCCTCGGTAAACAATTACGTTCATTCACGGAGCGATACCCTTTCATCTGTCACGGACTATCGCTCTCTATCGGTAGTCCACTTCCACTCGATATGGATTTTTTAAAAAAATTAAAGGTTTTTTTAAAAAATCACAATATCCGCTTATATTCTGAACACCTGAGTTACTGCAGTGACAAAGGGCATTTATATGATTTAATGCCTATCCCTTTTACTGAAGAAGCCGTTAAACATGTCGCAGAACGCATACGTATTGTTCAGGACACACTGGAACAACGTATCGTTATGGAAAATGTTTCCTATTACGCAGCCCCGGGTAAAGACATGGAAGAAGTTGATTTTCTCAATGCTGTTTTATCAGAGGCTGACTGCGGCCTGCTCCTGGATGTAAACAACATTTATGTTAACAGCATCAATCATCAATATAATGCCGAAAGCTTTCTTAAAGCTATGCCTGCTGAACGTATTGCCTACATACATATCGCAGGCCATTATGAAGAAGCAGAAGACCTGCGGGTAGACACACATGGGTCTGATGTTATTGACCCGGTATGGGATCTGCTCGATAAAACCTACGAACAATATGGTGTTATTCCAACCTTGCTGGAACGCGACTTTAATATTCCACCTATTCCTGAATTAATACAGGAAGTAACTACCATTTCCAATATACAGAAGAAATGGAAACAACATCATGAACAACAACACGCCTGAGTTACCCGACTTCATGCGCAAACAATATGAGTTTGCCGCTCATATTCGTAACCCGGAAACAAATAGCAAACCGGAAGATGTCGAAGATCGACGCATGGCGATTTATCGTGACCTCTTTTACAACAATGTCGAAGGCTTTATTTCTGACGGTTTTCCCGTACTAAGAGAACTCTATAACGACACTGACTGGCACGCCATGGTCAGGGATTTTTTCGCGAACCATCACTGTAAAACTCCATATTTCCTTGAGATATCACAAGAGTTCCTGTCCTACCTGGAAAATGAACGTGACGTATCATCTGATCCTGCTTTCATCAATGAACTTGCACATTACGAATGGGTAGAGCTTGCTCTCAGTGTGGATGAAAAAGAAATACCAACTGATGGCATTGATACTAATGGTGACCTCCTTAATAAAAACCCTGTTATCTCACCTCTTGCCTGGCTGTTAAACTATCAATATGATGTTCAACATATCGGCCCGGACTATATTCCTGATCACCCACCTGAACAAACAACAACATTAGTTGTATACCGGGACAAGCAGGATGAAATCGGTTTTCTTGAAATCAATCCAATGACAGCGCATTTAATTCAAAGCCTTCAGCTTGATGCAACGCTCAATGGAAAAACATTGTTAAAAAATATCGCACAGCAATTGAACCATCCTGACCCTGACGTTGTCATAAGTGGAGGATTGGAAATAATGATCCAATTGCGTGAAGCTGATATTTTATTAGGTACGCGCATATAAAATAATAATCACCTCCAGGAGTCTTATTATGCTATGTACCTTACAGAAACTTCTAAACCGTACACGCGCCATCGATTTTCTCGCCCCCCTCGCACTTCGACTTTATCTCGCCCCTATTTTATGGATGGCAGGCACCACTAAATTTGCCAGCTTTGAGGACACTGCCGCCTGGTTCGGTAACAAGGAGTGGGGGCTAGGCCTGCCGTTTCCTGAAGTCATGACAGCACTTGCTGCAGGCACAGAAGTTGGCGGAGCAGTTTTATTAGTAGTAGGCCTGGGTGTACGCTGGATATCTATTCCTTTAATGGTAACCATGCTGGTAGCCATTTTCTCAGTACACTGGCAAAACGGCTGGCAAGCAATTGCTGATACAAAATTCTGCATGTTCAATTGTGCTGATGCTGAAAGTGCAGGTGAAAAACTGACAGCTGCAAAAGGGCTATTAGAACAACATGGGAATTACAACTGGCTTACTGAACAAGGCAGCTTCGTCATACTTAATAACGGCATAGAGTTTGGCACAACATATTTCATCATGTTACTCACCCTGTTTTTCATTGGTGGTGGGAAGTATGCAAGTATAGATTACTGGATAGGCAGAAAATGCAATACACATAATTAAAAAGTTTCGCCACGGAGAACGAACACAGATTATTAATAAACCGTCTATACTCCTCAGACATAATAATCTTCTCCGTGGCTTTTTAAATTTTAGCCGAATCGCGGCTGAATGCCGCTCATACGGTGGTTATTTTTTCTTTCCCCATGTATCGCGTAGTGTAACGGTGCGATTGAATACAGGCATATTTCCACTTACATGTTTTTCATCCAGGCAATAATAACCTTCACGTTCGAACTGGAAAGTTTCACCCGGTGTGGCTGCACTCAAACTGGCTTCGACATAACACTGGGTTAATGTTCGTAATGAATCAGCATTAATGTATTCTTTATAGTCTTTCTCATCTT